>JAEZFJ010000179.1 GCA_023437755.1 Pseudomonadota bacterium | reverse complement strand
GCTAGACGTCGAGATTGCTGACGCTCAGGGCGTTGTCCTGGATGAAGTCGCGGCGCGGCTCGACCAGGTCGCCCATCAGGGCAGTGAAGATCTGGTCGGCTTCGTCGGTCTGGTCGATCTGGACCTTGAGCAGGGTGCGGGCGTTGGGGTCGAGCGTGGTTTCCCACAATTGCTCCGCGTTCATTTCGCCCAGCCCCTTGTAGCGCTGCAGCGACACACCCTTGCGTCCGGCATCGGTCACCGCCTTGAACAGCGAACCCGGCCCGTAGATCGGCTGCGTGTCGCCCTTGCGAGTGAGCGTGGGCACCCCGCCATAGAGTTCGTCCAGCCGCTCCGCCAACTGGCGTAGCTTGCGTGCATCGGCACTCTGCAGCAGCGCCTGGTCGAGGATGTGACGCTCGGTAACGCCGCGCACGGTACGCGAGAAGATCGCGCCATCCTCGGTGATTTCCCCGGTCCAGCCCTGCTCGAGCTCATCGGAGATGCGGTCGAGCCGGTTCGAAACGCGGGTCAACACCTCGTCGACGCGGGCAGGATCTTCGATCGCCTCCGGATCGAGTCCACCGACGATGGCCGCCTGCTCCACCAGATTGCGGTTGTAGCGGGTGTTGAGATTGTCGATGGCGTGAACGATGTCGCGCGCCTGCTGGGTGATCGCCAACAGGTCGGGGCCCGCATGTTCGATGCCGTCGCGGGACTTGAACACCGCGTCTTCCAGGCCCGCTTCCATCAGGTACTTGTCGAGCGCTGCCTCGTCCTTGAGGTACTGCTCCGAGCGTCCGCGTGTCGCCTTGTAGAGCGGCGGTTGGGCGATATAGATGTGGCCGCGCTCGAGCAGTTCCGGTGTCTGCCGGTAGAAGAAGGTCAGCAGCAGCGTGCGGATATGGGCGCCGTCGACATCGGCGTCCGTCATGATGATGATCTTGTGGTAGCGCAGCTTGTCGGCGTTGAATTCCTCACGGCCGATGCCGGTGCCGAGCGCGGTGATCAGCGTACCGACCTGGTCGGACGAGATCATGCGGTCAAAGCGTGCCCGCTCCACGTTGAGGATCTTGCCGCGCAGCGGCAGCACCGCCTGGTTGGAACGGTCGCGGCCCTGCTTGGCCGAGCCACCGGCCGAGTCACCCTCGACGATGAAGAACTCGGACTTGGCCGGATCGCGTTCCTGGCAGTCGGCGAGCTTGCCGGGCAGCGAGGAGATTTCGAGCG
This sequence comes from Pseudomonadota bacterium, assembly GCA_023437755.1. Taxonomy (GTDB): domain Bacteria; phylum Pseudomonadota; class Alphaproteobacteria; order Rhizobiales; family Devosiaceae; genus Devosia. Next base: position 1,508 of record JAEZFJ010000179.1, on the reverse strand, counting down.
CGCCTTTGCGGCGGGTGAGTTCGCGCGCCTTGCGGGCCGCCTCGCGGGCAGCAGTGGCTTCCACCACCTTGCCGACGATGACCTTGGCTTCGTTGGGATGTTCCTCGAACCACTGGCCGAGCTTGTCGTTGACGACATTCTCGACGACCGGCCGTACTTCGGAGGAGACCAGCTTGTCCTTGGTCTGCGAAGAGAATTTTGGGTCCGGCACCTTGACCGAGAGGACGCAGGTCAGCCCCTCGCGGGTGTCGTCGCCGGAAAGCTCGACCTTCTCCTTCTTGGCGATCCCGGAGCTGTTGGCATAGCCGGTCACCTGCCGCGTCAGCGCAGCACGCAGGCCGGCAAGGTGCGTGCCGCCATCGCGCTGGGGGATGTTGTTGGTGAAGCAGAAGACGTTCTCGTGGTAGCTGTCGTTCCACTGCAGCGCCACTTCCACCGTGATCCCGTCCTTTTCGGCGATCATGGTGATCGGCCGCTCGAGCACCGGCTGCTTGGCCTTGTCGAGATAGTTCACGAACGCCTCGAGCCCGCCCTCGTAGTGCAGTTCCACTTCCACCGTCTCGGGGTGGCGCCGGTCGGACAGCAGGATGCGGACGCCGGAGTTGAGGAAGGCGAGTTCGCGCAGCCGGTGTTCCAGCGTCTTGAAGTCGAAGTCAGTCATGGTGAAGGTCAGCGGGCTCGGAAGGAAGGTCACTTCCGTGCCCGAGCGGCCTTCCGTGTAGTCCCCCACCACCTTGAGCGGTCCATCGGCATCGCCATGGGTGAACGTCATTTCGTGGATATTGCCGTTCTGGCGGATGCGCAGGCGCAGCCACACCGAGAGCGCGTTCACCACCGACACGCCCACGCCGTGAAGACCGCCCGAAACCTTGTACGAGTTCTGGTCGAACTTACCGCCGGCATGAAGCTGGGTCATGATGACCTCGGCGGCCGAGACGCCCTCTTCCTTGTGGATGCCCGTCGGAATGCCGCGGCCATTGTCGGTGACGGTAACCGAGCCATCGGCATTGAGGGTCACCGTGACCACGTCGGCATGGCCTGCCAGCGCCTCGTCGATGGCGTTGTCCACCACCTCGTAGACCATGTGGTGCAGGCCTGAGCCATCATCGGTGTCGCCGATATACATGCCCGGCCGCTTGCGAACTGCATCAAGCCCTTTCAGCACCTTGATGCTGTCGGCACCGTATTCATTCGGAACGGGAGCAGGAGCGTCGGTCATGAGGTCGAATCGGTTCTTTTCAGGATAGATTTCGTTCTAGCGGAACAGGGGGCAAAGCCCAAGATAAATGGGCATTTTCCGGTGCTTTCACCGGCTTATCGACAGCCTGTGCGGCCCTCTGTTTCAGACATGCGTCAGCCGCCCGTCCTTCACCGCCACCCGCTGCGCCCGGTCGCCCATGGCTTCGAACAGAACGGCGTCGGTGCCGGTGAGAAAACACTGGGTGCCGAGCCCGTCCAGAGCCGCAAACAGCGCCCGCCGGCGGTCGGGGTCGAGATGGGCCGCAATC
>JAEZFJ010000148.1 GCA_023437755.1 Pseudomonadota bacterium | reverse complement strand
CTTCGCGGGTCCACGGCTGGGGGAGGGCGACGAGATTCTCCTCACCACCATGGAGCACCACTCCAACATCGTGCCCTGGCACTTCCACCGCGAGCGCAAGGGCGCGGTGCTGAAATGGGTCGACGTGCGCGACGACGGCAGCTTCGACATCGACGCCTTCGCGGCGGCGCTGACCGAGCGGACCCGTATGGTTGCGGTTACGCATATGAGCAACGTCCTGGGCACGATCACCCCGATCGCCGAGGTCATCGAGATCGCGCATGCGCGGGGCATTCCGGTGCTGGTCGACGGCTCGCAGGGCGCGGTGCATACCAGGGTGGACGTGCAGGCGCTGGGGGTCGATTTCTATGTCATGACCGGCCACAAGCTCTACGGACCGACCGGCATCGGTGTGCTCTATGGCCGTTATGAGTTGCTGGCCGAGATGCAGCCCTATCAGGGCGGTGGCGAAATGATCGACGTGGTGACGCTGGACGGCGTCACCTACAACGATCCGCCGCACCGCTTCGAGGCCGGCACGCCGCCGATCGTGCAGGCGATCGGACTCGGTGCCGCCCTGGGTTACATGCAGGACCTCGGTCGTGACGCGATCACCGCGCATGAGCACGAGGTTGCCGAGTACGCGCTCGAACGGCTGAGCCGCATCAACTCGCTGCGGCTGATCGGCACGGCGCCCGGCAAGGGGGGCATCTTCGCATTCGAGGTGGAAGGCGCCCACGCGCACGACATCGCCACCATTCTCGACCGCTACGGCATTGCCGTGCGGGCGGGAACGCACTGCGCCATGCCGCTGCTCAACCGTTTCGGCGTGACCTCTACATGCCGGGCCTCCTTCGCCCTATATAACGGCAAGGACGACGTCGACGCCCTGGTGGACGGCATCGAGCGCGCCCGCCGCTTCTTCGCGTGATCCTCGAGGACACCATGACTGACCAGACCGACGCCATCGACACCCGCATCCAGCCCCGGCTGGCCGAATCCATTCCGGCGGCGGAGGTGGAGCGGATCACCAGCGACCTGATCGGGGCGCTGAAGACCGTCTACGATCCGGAAATACCCGTCGACATCTATGAACTCGGGCTGATCTACAAGGTGGATCTCGACGACGATCGCAAGCTGACCATCGACATGACGCTGACGGCGCCGGGCTGCCCCGTGGCCGGCGAAATGCCGGGCTGGGTGGAGAACGCTGCCCGCGCCGTGGAAGGCATCCAGGACGTCGAGGTCAACATGGTGTTCGATCCGCCATGGGACGCATCACGGATGAGCGAAGAGGCCCAGGTGGCACTGAACTGGTGGTAAGTTCGGACGTTCTGACCTATATATCGTGAAGAACCGATAGAGCGGACTATTTGCCGATGCCCCTCAAGATCATGTCCTTGTCCGACGCCGCTGCCGAGCGGGTGCGCGAAATCATCGAGGATTCCGACAAGCCGGTGATCGGGGTTCGGGTCGGTGTGAAGAACGCCGGTTGCGCCGGCATGGCCTACACGCTCGACTATGTCAGCGAGCCGGTGCCAGGCGACGATCACGTCGCCGACAAGGGCGTCGAAGTCTATATCGAGCCGAAGGCCACCATGTTTCTCCTGGGCACGGTGATGGACTTCGAGGAATCGAAGATGAGCTCGGGCTTCACCTTCAAAAACCCCAACCAGACCGGGGCCTGCGGCTGTGGCGAGAGCGTGCAGCTGGCGCCGGCAGACCTCAAGGCGCTGGCCGAGGCTCGGGCGACGGTTTAGTGAAGCGCCGCTCTCTTGCAGACCTCATGGTGAGCTTGTCGACCCACGAGGTCGGTGACACCGCGCCTGCGACCTCGTCCTTCGACATGCTCAGGATGATGTCTATGGTAGCTCCGCTCCTCATTGAACCGGCGCCGACTTTCCCCTAACACGGCGGCATCATGCTCAAGCCGTTGCCGCCTGCACTCACCATTGTTCCGCCGCGCCGCCCGCTCACCGGGCGTGTCACGCCGCCGGGATCGAAATCCATCACCAATCGGGCGTTGCTGCTCGCAGCGCTGGCGGATGGCACGAGCCGGCTGACCGGCGCGCTCAAGAGCAAGGACACGGTGCTGATGGCGGCCGCCCTGCGGCAAATGGGGGTGAACGTCGACGAGCCGAATGCCACCACCTTCGTGGTCACCGGCACCGGACGACTGAAGGCACCCGCCGGACCGCTGTTTCTCGGCAATGCCGGCACCGCCACGCGCTTCCTCACGGCCGCGGTAGCGACCGTGGAGGGTGCGGTGATCGTCGATGGCGACGAGGACATGCGGCTGCGCCCCATCGCCCCCTTGGTCGCGGCGCTGCAGTCGCTGGGTATCGACGCCGTGGCGCCGACCGGTTGCCCGCCGGTTACGGTTCACGGCCGCGGCAGCTTCGGGCGGGGCAGGGTGGAGATCGATGCCAGCCTCTCCAGCCAGTATGTCTCGGCCCTGCTGATGGCAGCGCCGCTCGGCGATGGGCCCATCGAGGTGGCCCTGACCGGCAAGGACATCGGCGCTCGCGGCTATGTCGACCTGACGGTGGCGGCCATGGAGGCTTTTGGTGCCTCGGTCGAGCAACTGGATACCGGCACCTGGAGGATTCAGCCGACCGGCTATCGTGCTGCCGACTTCCACATCGAACCCGACGCGTCGGCGGCGACCTACCTTTGGGGCGCCGAGGTGCTGACGGGGGGCAAGATCGACCTGGGCGTGGCGGCCGAAGATTTTACCCAGCCCGATGCCGCGGCGCAGGCGGTGCTGGCGCAGTTCCCCGACATGCCGGCGGTGATCGATGGATCGCAGATGCAGGACGCGGTGCCGACGCTGGCGGTGGTCGCCGCCTTCAATCGGACGCCGGTGCGCTTTGTCGGCATTGCCAATCTCCGGGTCAAGGAAACCGATCGCATCCGCGCCGTCGCCAACGAACTCAACCGGATCCTGCCGGGACTGGCGACGGAAGAGGGGGATGACCTCGTGGTCGCTTCGGATCCTGATCTGGCTGCGAAGCTCACCGGTCGCAATTCGCGGGTCAGGATCGAAACCTATCACGACCACCGCATCGCCATGAGCTTTGCCCTTGCCGGCCTCCTCGTGCCGAACGTCGTGATCCTTGACCCCGCCTGCACCGGCAAAACCTACCCGGACTACTGGGAAATGCTGGCGGGCCTGGGGGTGGAACTGCAGCCGGCCTGAGGCTCAGGCGGCGGAGAGCTTGGCTAGCTCGGTCTCGTTGACGACCCGGTTGCGGCCGGCGTGCTTGGCCGCGTAAAGGCACTTGTCGGCCCGCTCGATGAGGGACGTGGCGGTGTCGTGCCGGGTGAGAGAAGCTACGCCGAACGACGCGGTAATTCGCCCCAGCTTTTCGTTGGTCGAGCGCTTCACCAGGTCCTTGGACTGAATTGCCTGCCGGATGTTCTCGGCGGCGGCGGTGGCACCATTCAGGTCCGTGCAGGGCAAGATCGCCGCGAACTCCTCGCCACCATAACGGGCCGCCAGATCCTTGCCCTTGATGTTGGAGTTGATGGTCATCGCCACGAGCCGCAGGACCTGGTCGCCGGTCTGGTGGCCATAGGTATCGTTGAACAGCTTGAAGTTGTCGATGTCCGCAAGGATCAGGCAGAGCGGCTGGCCCGTCAAAGCCGCGTCTTCCAGGGCGGAGGCGAGCCCCTCGTCGAAGCTCTTGCGGTTGGCGATCTTGGTCAGCGGATCGAGCAGTGATTCCCGGCGGACGTCGTCGATGTCGCGCTGGAGGGACTCTATGTCCTGCCGGGAGGCCTCCAGCTGAGCCTCGAGCTGCCGGTTGTTGTCCTGCATCCGGTGCGTTTCGGTCAGAAGCGTGTCGGCCAGCATCTTCATGGCCGCAGCCGACATGCCGTGCTCGAGATCGCCGCTCGCAACCTGCAGTGAGCCGGAATAGGCACTGGCGCTGACCATGGCGGAATCGATCGCCACGTTTACCGCTTCGATGCGTCGGTGCATGCGCTCCGACACGTCGGACATGCGGTCGCTCGCGTTGGTCTTCATGAACTCGCCGTAGAGCGACTCCATCAGGCTGGGGGTCGGCGTGGTGCCAGCGCGGACGACGGCATTTATCCGGGCATTCAGGCTCGGGTTGTCCCCGGCCGCGTAGGTGTAGAGCAGTTCGTAGAACTGCGGATATGGCGGAATCCCGTTGCGCTTGAGAAAATCCAGAGCAGCGTTGGCGTAATCCAATGCCCGCTCAAACTCGTGATCCGACACGTCCATCCCCCCGCGCCGGGCGGCGCTGACCCCAGCGACCCCACTGAGTCCTCTTGCGCCTGATTATTAGCGCTTTCCCCACAAGCGGGGAATAGTCATGTCTCCGCCATGGTGATCCGGTTCAGATAGCCTAGCTGGCGGTGCGCACCGGCCGAAGCAGGAAGGCCGGCACCGGGCCGTCATTGCCGAAAGGATTGTCGCCGACCGGCTCGGTCTTTTCGGCTCGGGCTTTGCGCGGCGCGGATGAAGGCTTGCTCTCCGCTGGAGCGGCTTCCGCCACTTGCTCCGGTCTGGCGTTGCGGCGCGTCCGACGCGATACCGGCTTTTCCGGCTTCTCTGTCTTTTCCGACTTCTCGGACTTCGACTTGGCAGATGAGGCAGCCGGCACAGCAGGGCCATCCAGCCACTCGACCGACTTCTGGATCAGCTTGAGGATGGCATCGAGGTGCTTGTCGTCCGAAGGGCCGACCAGCGTATAGGCAACACCGGAACGGCCGGCGCGGCCGGTACGGCCAATGCGGTGCACGTAGTCTTCGGCGTGCACCGGCACGTCGAAGTTGAAGACGTGGCTCACCTTGGGAATGTCGAGACCGCGGGCTGCCACGTCGCTGGCGACCAGCAGCGTCAGCTTGTCGGTCTTGAAGGCGTCCAGCGTCTCCGTGCGGCTCTTCTGGTCCATGTCGCCATGGAGGGCGCCGGCGCTGTAGCCATGCCGCTTCAGCGAATTTGCCAGAGTGGCGACATCGCGCTTGCGGTTGCAGAAGATGATGGCGTTGGTCAGTCCTTCGGCCCCGTCGATGCGGGCGCGAAGAGCAGCGCGCTTCTCGTCAGGCTTGCTCGATACCTTGACCAGCTTCTGGTCAATGGTGTCGGCCGTGGATGCGGCACGCGACACCTGGACGTGTACCGGATCTCTGAGAAACTTCTTGGTCAACCGTTCGATCTGCGCATCCATGGTGGCGGAGAACAGCATGGTCTGACGGCGCGGTGGCAGGCGATTGACGATCTTTTCGATGTCATCGATGAAGCCCATGTCGAGCATGCGGTCGGCTTCGTCGATGACGAAGATCTCGACGCCGTTCAGCATGATCTTGCCGCGCTCGATCTGGTCCAGCAACCGGCCGGGGGTGGCGATCAGCACGTCGACACCGCGGTCGAGCTTCTTGTTCTGGTCTTCGAAGCTCACGCCGCCGATGATCAGCGCCATGGTGAGG
>JAEZFJ010000062.1 GCA_023437755.1 Pseudomonadota bacterium | reverse complement strand
ATCCTGAGTCTGGTCGAAAATTTTCGCGGCCAAGCGTTCATCGTGCTCGGCGCGGTCGGGGTGATGCTTGCAATCATGAGTGCCATTGTGGCCCGGTTCGCCATGCGGCCGGTGGACCGGCTGAGCCGCGCCATCGAGCGGGTGCGCGAGGGCGACAGCACTGCCGTGACCGGGACCTATCCGCGGGAGATCGCGCCGCTTGCCGAAGAGGTGAACGAACTGCTCCGGTCAAATACCCAGATCATCGAGCGAGCCCGAAACCAGGTCGGCAACCTGGCTCACGGATTGAAGACCCCCATCGCGGTGCTGCGCAATGAGGCGCGAAACAGCAAGGGCGCCCTGGCCAATGTGGTGCAAGCCGAGACCGAGAAGATGAGCACCATGGTGTCGACCTATCTCGAGCGCGCGCGGCTCGCCGCCCGCACCTCGGTGGTCGGCAAGAAGGCAGACGCCACCATGATCATGCTGCGGCTGACGCGGGTGATGCGTAAGATCCATCCGGACGTGACGATCGCCTTCCAGCGCCCCGACGCCTCGCTGCCGTGGTTCCGCGGCGACGAGGCTGATCTCGAGGAAATGGCGGGTAATCTGCTCGACAACGCCTGCAAGTGGTCGAAGGGGCAGGTCGGTGTGCGCTTGTCGGCGGAACGCAGCGAAACCGGCACGGTGCTGCTGATCCGCATCGACGACAATGGTCCGGGATTGACCGAGGAGGACGCGCAGAAAGTGTTGCGTCGCGGCGTCAGGCTGGACGAGAAAACGCCGGGTACGGGACTAGGGCTCGATATCGTCAAGGAATTGGTGGATGTTTACGGCGGCAGCCTGGCGCTGAAACGCTCGGCTCTGGGCGGGCTGCTCGTGGAGTTGCGGCTCCCCACGGCGCGGCTGGGCGGCCTCTCTCGTCCTGCCGCTGCCTGACGCACTTTCGCCGTAAATCGCACCGATGACGCTTTCTGACCGAAAACGAGACGCTTTCATGAATCGCATTGCCCTGCTTGCTACGCCATTGTTTGCCCTCGTAATCTCCGCCTGTGCGAGCACCGCGCCGACCCGGGTTGCCACGGCCCCGGTGGTCACCGCCCCCGTGGTGACCGCGCCGGTGGTGCCAACGCCGGCGCAGACCACCCAGCAGGCGCTGCTGACCACCAGCGTCTCACAAGGCTTCGTCGATACCGCTGCGCTGAACCTGATGACGGCGAAGGACTCCAGCGAAGCCAACACCGCACAGTTCTACGCGCTGCAGTTCGGCCGCCCCGGTGCACCGCGCCAGTGGAGCGGTGATCGCGGGACGACCGGCTCGGTCGCGGTTGGGCCCTATGTCCGCGTCAACAATCTCGATTGCCGCGACTTCACCCACACCGTGAAGATCAACGGCCAGGAGTACGCGAAGAAGGGCACCGCCTGCCGTGAGCAGAACGGCAACTGGGCGGTGGTGCCCGGCACCGCCTGATCCAGTCCGCGCGCGGGAGATAAGGATTGTTTACCAGCCACCTATAGGGTTGCTGGACAGTCTGCCCTCATCCCGCGCGTGTTGATGTCTTCCGCAGCCAAACCACAGCCTGCCACTGCTGCTTCGCCACAGCCTGCTGCCCTGCACAGGGTCCCGCCGGGTGCGCGGCCATTTGCCGGCCTGCTCGAGCCGGTGGTCGTCGAGGAACTGCCGGCGAGTCCGCTTCCCGGCGCCCTGGCACGCCCGCATGTCGAGGCGGCCTGGACCTGGGTGTTGCGCGACCTTGCACCGGATCTGCTTTCTGCCGAGCGTGCCGCCAATGACAGCCTGACGACAGGAGAACTCGAAGACGTCGCAACCGAGCTGCTGGCCCGCATGAAGGATCAGCTGGCCCGCGCCGAAGCCGACTTCGACACCGGGCGCCGGCTGCGCGCCATGCTCGGCAGCGACGAGGCCCGGGCGGCGCTGCCAGCCGTTGTTGCAGCGCTCCGCCATCGGGGGTTGCTGACAAAGGCTCAGGGGTTCGGGCGGGCCGTGAACGCCATACCCGAAGAAGCCGGACTGGTTGCGGCGCTGCAGTCCATGCCCGTGCAGGACCCGGCACTGGCCGGCCTGCTGTTCATGGCGGCTGCCGGGCAGGTCACCAATCCGAGCCGACTGGTGCTCGCGGTGATCAAGATCTGCGGCAATCCAAGCGAGGCGGCCATCATCCGCTCGGGATTTGCGCCGCTGATCGACGGGCTTCTGACCCAGGCACACAACCAGTTGCACCTGATGCAGCCCATGGGGCAGTTTGCCGATATCGACCTTACCTGCCGTGGCCTTGATCGCTTCCACCGGCTGGTGCGCGCGGTGACCGGCTACGTGGAACTGACCCGGGGCGGGCGCTGGACGGCTCCGCTCTCGGCGATGACCCGCCAAGTCTCGGAGCGGATCGAGCCGCGGCTCAAGACAGTGGTGACCGACCTCAACATGGCCATGCGGCGCGGCCGCGAGGGCAGCGATCGGCTCGACAACAGCGCTGTCCTTGCCGCAATCGGCGGCGTGTACCTGCTGGCGGCGGTGCGAGAGTGTCGCGATTCCCTCGCCGTAAACGCGACCTTCGACCAGGCCTGGAGCCAGACCGGCCAGGCGCTGGAGACCCATATCGAGCGCAATCTGGATCTGTTGCGCCGCCAGCCGGGCGACCCGGTGGTCGGCGGCAGGATCGATGCGGCCATCAAGATGGCAGAAGTCCGCTTCAACGCGGATTACGCCGACACGCTAAGGCGCGCCCGCGTCTCCGCTGAGCGCCGCACCTAGATCCGCTTCTTCGGCAAAAGGCGCCACCAGCGTCAGCGGGACCAAGCGCGTGCTCTCGCGCAGTATCACCTTGCTGCCTGCGCCGGCGACGGCAGCGCTATCCAGCAGTGCCAACGCGCCATCCTGCATCGGCCGGACGACCACGCCGATCGCGACCAGCGGATCGATGGTGTCGGCATTGGGCTGGATCAGTCCGCCCGGATCGAGGGTGCGGCCCTCGGTCGGCCGTACCAGCCACAGCTGGCCACGACCGCCGAACCGCCCCACCAGGTACTCCGGCAGCAGCACCGGAGGATGCGGGGTTGGCGCTTCCGCCGGGCGGGTGCGCGCAAGAACGAGGCCCGTCCGCTCCTGCGCAACGGCCCCGGCGCTATCGGCTGGAACCATGCCGAGCTGAACGCTGGCCACGACGGTGCCGACATCCAGCGGCTGAGGCGTCTCGGCGATCGACTCGGCGGCGGGCTGTCGCTGCCAGGGCCAGGCGCGGGATGGTGCTACGGGCCGCCTGAACAGGTGGCGACCTGCGGCAAGGAAGCTCGCTTCGCCCGCTGTGCTGGCGATGGACGCCGGATCGTCCGGGGTGTCGTAGACCGGATCGATGCTGAGTTCCTGAACGCCCTGGCGGGGGCGCCCCAACAAGGCAGCCACCGCATCGCCACCGCTGGCGGCGCAGGCGGTGCGGCTCAGCCAGCCCGCTGCGCTGCCGGCAAGCGCGATGCCGTCAAGCGTGCCGGTCGCCTCGAGGCGGTGGCCTGAAGGTTGCCATCGGCTGAAGCCTCCGGCGCCGTTCCACAGGGTCAGGTCCGGCTGCCAGCCGCCGCAGGCGACAAGGCTCCCGGTGGTCAGATCAGGGTTGCTTGCCCTGGCGCCCCCCAGGGCGGATTCGGTGCGGATCTGCAGGCGACCGCGGGCGTTGGTTACGCCGGCGATCCGCGCGCCGGGAGCCTGGGTGATCCCATAGGCCCGTGAAAAGGCGATGAAGCGGGACTCCGGGCCCGCCCGGGTGTCGAGAACCCTGTTCACCCGCACACCGGCATCCGCGGCCAGCATGGCGAGGCGATAGGCTACGCTGCTCACGGTGGCAACGACGCTCTCGCGACCCGGCCATATGCCGTAGTGCCAGCCGAGCTCGAAGGCTTCCAGGACACCGCGGACGCGAGGGAGGCGGTTGCCGGTGAAAATCGGCAGACGCTCCAGGCTGCCGGTGGCCAGAATGATGCGTGGCGTCTCGATCTCGAACAGGTGCGCCTGTGGCTTGCCGTCAACGAGACGCACGGCATGGGCCTGAACGAGGCCGGAGCGGGCGGCGAACACTTCGGCACCGGTGACGAGGGTGATCGCCTCATTGTCGGCAGCCGCCGACAACAGTGCTGCAATGGCTGTCTCGGGGTGGTCCTCGCCCTCCTGGCGCCCGAACAGCACTGAGTAGCCCCCAGCTTGGGGCCGTGCCTCGAGAACCATCACCGACAGGCCGGATTTGGCCGCAGCGAGTGCCGCACTGAGGCCGGCAATGCCCGCCCCGACGACGACCAGATCCGCCTGGCCATGCTGGCGCGGCAGGGATTCTGCTCCGGCTGCGGCGGGACCGCTGGCCGGGTGGTGATCGAGATTGAGGCTGCTGCCGCCCAGGAGCCGGTGAAGCAGCGGTTTGCGGGCGCCGGTGCGGTACTCGGCCCCGTCGGTCGCCGGCGTGCGCTCCATCGGCAGGGCGTTGGTGGAGCCGGCCATCTGCACGGCAGGGGCGGCAGAGTAACTCAGGGCCAGAGGCGAACCGTCAACGCTGCCAAGGGTGTCAATGCCGGCAGCAAGGGCGGCGCTGAGCACTGTGTCACCAGCGAACCCCTCGATGCTGCGACCGTCCAGCCGGAGGCGGATCGGCCTGCTGCGGTCGATGGCGGCGCCGAGGAACGGCCCGGCAGTCTCGGCGGGGAGGCGGAACGGTTGACGTCTCACGCTGCGCCCCGGAATTCGGCGGCAGGGGAGGCCGAGGCGGCGACGCTGCGTCCGATCAGGCGCGCCTCGATCCAGGAGGTTTCGGCCGGCGAGGCGCAGTCGCAGAGCCAGCGGGCGATGACGGGCGCGAAGAACGCACCGGTGAAGCCGAAGCCGGCAAGGAGGTCCGCGCCGACGCCCCCGATCTGTCCGACTGCGGGCGCGCCATCGGCGGTGGTGATCGACACATATTGCGAGCGGCCGGCGAGGCGCGGCGACCGCTCGCGGCCCAGCAGGGCCACAAGCCGGCCCGCGAAGTCGTCGGCCGTTCCGGGGCCAAGGGCGACGAGGCCACCATGCGGTTGCCGGTGCAGCGTCAGGCCGAAGTCCAGCTGATGCATGATGGCCCCGGCCATGGGGGCGGTAGGTTCGAGCAGCAGGGTGTTGCCGAGCTCGCGCACCAGCAATGCTGGCCAGGTGTCGGTGGGCAGGTGCCGCAACAGGGCGGTGTCGTCGGCGAGAATCACCCGGGCGATGCGGCAATGGGCGTCTCCCCCAGGTGCCGAGCCGCTGCCATCGGCTTGGATGCTGACGGCGCCGGTGAGGCGCACCACCCCGAGGCGGTCCAGCCACGCATCGAGAGCCGCTTCAAGCGCAGCGCGGTGGAGCACGACGCAGTCGCGCAGGTAGATGGCGTTCCGTCCCGGGCCAACGAGGTCGGGCGGCACCCGCTCGGCGGCGATGCCGAAGGCGCTGGCCATGTGCCGGATGTGCGAGATGGCTTCCGCGGGGGCGGGGAGGTCGGCAAACAGGATCGGGTCGACCCTGGCCCAGGCCGAGCGGCCCCCGATGCGGGACAGGAGCTTCACGGTTTCCGGCACAAGGCTCGCGAGCAGCACCCAGGTCTCCGGCCGGGTAATGGGTGCAGCAGAAAGGTCGAGACCGTGCGGCAAGCGGTAGGCGGCCTCGGATTCCGCAGCCAGCGCGACTTTTCGCCCATGTTCGGAGGCCAGCAGCCCCGCCAGCAACCGAGCCTGGGGCGTGGAACCCAGGACGGCGAAATCGACCTCGGTGTCGCTCATGCCGTGGCGCTGCCCTGTGGCAATGCGTCCGCCTCAAGAGTCCGTAAGGGTGTGGTTTTTCGCCATGGTCGGCTTATAGATGACGCCACTCGCCCGTCCGTCCGCGCCCAGCGTTCGAGGCCCATGCTGTTCTGGTTCGTCGCCATTGCTGTTACTGCCATCGCCTGCGCTGCGTTGTTTTACGCAGCCGGTCCCCGCGCGGTCAACGCAAGCGCCGGCGTAACGGTCGATCCCAACAGTCATTTTCGTCAGGTGCTCGCAGGGATCGAGGCGGATGTCGCCTCTGGCCGGCTGGGCGAGCGCGAAGCCGAGGCCGCCCGCGGGGAACTGGCGCGCGAGATGCTGCGCAGCCGCGCGGACCGTGGACAGGCGCAAGCCGGCCCCGTGTTCGGTCGCCTGCAGCTCCTGGTGGGGCTTGCCGTCATGGCGGGTGTGAGCTTCGCCGTCTATGGCTGGCTCGGCTCACCTCAGCAGCCGGCGCAGCCGCTGGCGGCGCGACCGGAACTGACGGCCCAGACCCTTGATCTCGATGAGGCGGTCGCCCGGATCGAGACGGCGCTGGCGGCCAATCCCGATGACCTCCGCGGCTGGACCGTGATCGCGCCTGCCTACACCCAGATGCGCCGCTATGCCGACGCAGTGCGAGCCTGGCGACGTGTTCTTG
>JAEZFJ010000020.1 GCA_023437755.1 Pseudomonadota bacterium | reverse complement strand
ATCCTGATCAACGGGATCACCGGCAGCTGGACCTTTGCCGAACTGCTCGGCAGCGGCGAAATTCTCCGCAACAGCGGGCTTTACGGTAACGTTCTGCTGGCGATCCTTCTCGCTGCCTTCACCAAATCGGCGCAGTTGCCGTTCCATTTCTGGCTGCCCAACGCCATGGAGGCGCCGACACCGGTATCGGCCTTCCTCCATTCCGCGACCATGGTGCAGGCCGGCGTCTACCTCCTCGCGCGCATGACCCCGGTGCTGGGCGGAACCGCCGTCTGGACGACGGTTCTCGTGGTTCTCGGCTGCGCCACGCTGATCTGGGGCGCGCTCGGGGCGCTGCGGCAGACCGTTCTCAAGCAGATGCTGGCGCAGACCACCATTGCCTCGCTGGGCCTGCTGGTGGCGCTGATCGGGCTCGGCACGCCGGTCGCGCTCAGCGCCTTCGTGCTCTATTTCGCCGCCCATGCGCTCTACAAGGCCGCGCTGTTCATGGTGGCCGGCGCCGTGGATCACGAGGCGGGGACCCGTGACATCACTGCGCTCGGAGGCCTGGCCGACCACATGCCGGTGACCTTTATCGGCGCGGCGCTGGCGGGGCTTTCGATGTTCAGCGTGCCGGCGACCCTGGGGTTCTTTGCCAAGGAAGAGATGTATCTCGACCTCGTGGTGATGGAGCCGACTGCCATCGCGGTACTGCTGGCGCTGGTGCTCGGCAATGCGCTGCTGGGCGGCGTCGGCCTGATCGTGATGATCCGACCTTTCCTCGGGCCGGCCGTGGCAACACCCAAGGCGGCGCATGAGGCTCCGGTCGCGATGCTGGTGGGGCCGATCCTGCTCGGGGCGGCGGGCGTGGTGGCGGCGCTGCTGATCGAGTGGTTCGGGCACGACCTGATGGCGCCGGCGGCAACGGCGGTGGCCGGGCTGGGAGTGGAAAGCCACCTCAGCTGGAACATCAATTTCGCCAGCCCGGCGCTGTGGGCCTCGGTTGTGACCTGGCTCCTGGCGGTGCTGATCTACCAGCAGGCGGATTCGCTGCGCACCCTGTTGCGGCGCTGGCCGGCGAACTGGAATGCGGACCGGGGCTTCGACGCGGTGTTCTTCGGGCTGGTGCGCTTCTCGGGCGCGACGACGCGGATCCTGCACCACGGCCGGCTCGAGCTTTACCTCGTCGTGGTGTTCGTCGGCTTTGCCCTCGCCGTGCTGGTGCCGATGCTCACCATGGGCGGGCTCGACGCGCTGATGCCGACGGCGGAACTCGGCAACTGGGGGGCGGTGCTGCGCTGGCCCGAGCTGATGCCGTATGAATGGGGTGTGGTGGCCATGGCGGTTGCGGGGCTGGTGGCGGTGCTGACCGCGCGCAACCGGCTGGTGGCCATTGCCGCGCTCGGGGTGCAGGGGACGTCGCTGGCGCTGATCTTCCTCCTGTTCGGGGCTCCGGACCTCGCCTTCACCCAGTTCATGGTGGAAATCCTGAGCGTGGTGATCCTGACGCTGGTGATGACCCGGCTGCGGCTCGATGAACTCGACAAGAGACCGTTCGAGGACTGGGTGCGGGACGGTGCCATTGCGCTCGCCTGCGGTGCCGGCGTGAGCCTGACGCTGATGGTCATTCTGACCGGACCGCTCGACACGCGCCTGTCCGACTTCTTCACCGCGACAAGCGTCCCGGTGGCGCATGGCGCCAACATCGTCAACGTCATCCTGGTCGACTATCGCGGCTTCGATACGCTGGGCGAGATTTCGGTGGTGATGGCGGCCGGTATCGCCATCATGGTGCTGCTCAAGAGCCGCAAGGCACCACCGGTGTCCGCTCCGGAACTGGATGGGGAGCCAAAGCCGGTCCGGGCCCCACGCCGTCGGCGGAAGGGAGCAGACGCATGAACACGATCATCTTCCGCACCGCTGCGCCGCTGCTGGTGGCCACCATGCTGGTGTTCTCGGTCTATGTCTGCCTCAGGGGCCACAACGAGCCGGGTGGCGGCTTCATCGGCGGGCTGATTGCGGCCTCTTCGATCGCCATTCTGGGCATGGCCTCGGGCGCCAAGCAGGCGCGTGAGGCGCTCAAGTTCGACCCGCTGTCGATCGCCGGGTTCGGCGTGTTCATTGCAGCGCTGTCGGGTCTTGCCTCGATCTTCATCGAAGCGCCGTTCCTGACCAGCATCTGGCTCTACCTGCCGCTGGGCGACACCACCACGGTGCCGCTGTCGACGCCACTGATATTCGACATCGGGGTATACCTGGTGGTGTTCGGCACGCTCTCGGCCGTGGCTCTGGCTCTCGAAGGCAGCGACGGGGGAGCGAACTGATGGAGTACGTGCTCGCGGCCCTTGTCGGCCTGTTCATTGCCCTTGGGGTCTATCTGCTGTTGTCGCGCTCGATCATCCGCATGCTGCTCGGCCTGGTGATCCTTGGAAACGGCATTAACCTGCTGATCTTCACTGCAGGGCGGCTGACACGGGAGTTGGCCCCGATCGTGCCCGCGGGGCTGGACCAGCCGGAGGGCCCGATAGCCAATCCCCTGCCGCAGGCGCTGATCCTGACCGCGATCGTTATCGGCTTTGCGATGTTCAGCTTCCTGCTGGTGCTGGCGTTCCGCACCTACCAGACGCTGGATGCAGACGACACCGACACCATGCGGGTCGCCGAGCCGGAAGGGGCGCCGCAGCCGCCGCTGGGATACTAGATGACTGAAACCGTTGCCCAGCCGATGATCGACTTCCCCACCTCACCCGCCGACTGGGTGATCGTGCTGCCGCTGGTGCTGAGCCTGCTCGGGGCAGCGCTCGCGCTGATGCTGGCAAACCGGCAGCGCTGGACCTTTGTGCTCAGCGTCGCGGTCGTTCTGGCGGTGATCGCCTGCGAGGTCGCGCTGCTGGCGCGTATCGCCGAGATGGGCCCGGTGAGCATGACCATGGGCAAGTGGCTGCCCCCCTTCGGCATCAGCTTCACCGCCGAAGCCTTTGGCGCCGGCTTTGCCCTCGCTGCGGCCGTCGTGACGCTGCTGGTGCTGGTCTATGCGCAGGGCGAACGGGGCAGGGATGCGTCGAAGGGCTTTCACCCGCTCACGCTGCTGTTGCTGACAGGGGTGACCGGATCGTTCCTGACGGGCGACCTGTTCAACCTCTATGTCTGGTTCGAGGTGATGCTGATCTCCTCGTTCGGCCTGATCGTGATCGGTGGCAAGCCGATGCAGCTCGACGGAGCGGTCAAGTACGGGTTCCTCAACTTCCTCGCGACGGCGTTCTTCCTGCTGTCGCTGGGGCTGCTCTATGGCCTGCTCGGTACGCTCAACATGGCCGACGTCCGGCTGACAGCTCCGGCCGCCAACCCCGCGGCTATGACGGCGATCGCGGCCTTGATGCTTCTGGCCTTCGGCATGAAGGCAGCCGCGTTCCCGGTGAATGCCTGGTTGCCCGCGTCCTATCATACCCCGCCAGCGGCGGTTTCGGCGCTGTTCGCCGGCTTGCTGACCAAGGTTGGCGTGTTCGTGTTGCTCCGGATGATGGTCCTCGTGCTGCCGGCGAGCCGGGACGTGCTCGAGCCGGTGCTCGCGGTGATCGCCGCGGCGACGCTGGTGATTGCGCCGCTGGGGGCTATTGCCGAGACGAACTTGCGCCGTGCCGTCGGCTTCGTGGTCATCGGCGGGATCGGCGTGGTGCTCGTCGGGCTTGTGGTGCCCAGCGAGCAGGGCGTGGGCGGTGCTGGCTTCTATGTGTTGCACGCCATCCTGACCATGACGGCGCTTTATCTGGTGGCCGGCCTGATCGAGCGGGCTACCGGCACCACCGATACGCAACGCATGGGCGGCCTCTATGCCGCCGATGCGCCGCTTTCCATCCTGTTCTTCGTGCTGGTGCTGGCGGCGGCCGGTGTGCCGCCCTTCCTTGGCTTCTGGCCGAAACTGATGTTGCTGCAGGCCGGGCTCGGTGAGGGCAGCTGGACCGGCTTTGCCATGACGGCGGCGCTGCTGGTCAACGCGGTACTGACCCTGATCGCCGGCGCGCGCCTCTGGGCCTTCATGTTCTGGCGGTCGCCGCCGGATCTGGTGCCGCAATCGGCGGACAAGCGCGCCGGGGCCGGGCGGGTGGCGGTCAGCGGCATCCTGGTGGCGGTTGTGGTGGCAGCGGGTCTGTGGCCAAATCCGATAGTTGAGGCGGTGCGCATCGGCACCGGTGATTTCCTCGACCCCTCGCGCTATGTCACCGCGGTGGGCCTTGCCGGGGGTGCGCCATGAACCTTGCGCTGCTGATCCTGCTGCTGGCGCTGCTGTGGGCGGGGATGACCGGAGCCTTCTCGGGCGCCAACCTGCTGCTCGGCGTGGTCTTCGCCATGATCGCGGTGGCGCTGTTGCGCCTGCAACTGACCCGACCCCTGGAGTTCCGCCGGTTCGGACGCATCCTGGC
>JAEZFJ010000484.1 GCA_023437755.1 Pseudomonadota bacterium | reverse complement strand
GTCATCATCGTCGCGGCCGCCATACGCAGCCCCAATAGCCGGTCAGCGCTCGGCTCGACCGGAGCGCGCTGGATTCTGCTCGGGGGTGGTGACGCCGCCGGCGGGGGCGTGACGATGCTGATCTCGGCCGCCGACGGCCGGCCCTTGCGTCCTGCCACGACGGCAAAGCTCAGCTGGTCGCCCAGCCGCGGCCGCGCACCATCCACCATCTTGGAAATGTGGACATAATAGTCGCGGCCGGCCTCGTCGCGCACGAAACCGTAGCCGCCCTTGTTGTTCCACTGGACGAGTTCGCCTGTCTTGCGCATCGGTCCGGGCTCGGGGCAGGGCGGCACTGCTGGAGCTGTCGTGCCGAATCGAAGCCTACCATTGCCTCAAGGCACTCTGCCCTGGCAAGGCGCGAATTCGCGATCGATATGCCAAAAGCGCGGCGCAGGCAGCGTTGCCAGAGCGCCCGGAAAGAGGTGAGAGCCTACCGGGCCGGACAGCGACGCAGGGTCGAGACTGCCGGATAGCCGTTGAACCACATGGACAACTGCCCGCGCGTCTCGAGCGCCACGACCTGCGACCGCTCCGTCGTGTTGCCATCAGAGCAGGAGCCGTTCCAGGTCACCTTCCAGCCGTCCCGGCGAACGTCGTCGAAGCGGCAGACATAGGTATCCTCTGCATAACTCATCGGGCCGATCTTGGCCCCGAACGGCGTGCCGCAATCCTGTGGGCCATAGTCTTCCATGTACCACTCACCGACAATGGTAGGATATTGCTGCGCCAGTACCGGCGCGGCGGCCACCACCATCGCCGCGGTGAGGATTGCACGGATGATCTGCCGGCTGTTGCCGAGGATTGCCTGAATCCGATCACTGGCCACTTCGACGTAAGACATTGTGCCCCCAAGTTTTGCGCCTGCTGCGCCAAGACATTGCTAAAGGGGCACCGTAAAAGGTCCCGCTGCGCGGTGACCGCAATTTGCAGAGTTCGATTAGGGTCTTCTCAAGCACCGGCCCCCGACAGCTACAACCTGAGGGTCAGACGGCCCCGAAACTCAGGCGGTAGCTCAGAGCTTCGGCGATATGCGGGCGGCTGACCTTGTCGGCGCCGGCAAGATCGGCCAGCGTCCGTGCCACCTTCAGCACGCGGTGGTAGGCGCGGGCCGAGAGGTTGAAGCGCTCCGCCGCCTGCAGCAGCAGTGACTGGCTCTCACGATCGGGATCGACCACCCTCTCGATCAGCGTGGCGCTGGCGGCGGCATTGGTGAACACGCCCTCGGCGCCCGCATCGGCATAGCGCTGGCGCTGCCGCTCGCGCGCTGTGGCAACCCGGCGCGCCACCTCGGCCGAGTTTTCCGCTGCCCCCGCAGGACCGATCATGTCTGCGGCGGTCACCGCCGGTACGTCGATGCGGATGTCGATACGATCAAGGAACGGGCCGGAGACCCGCGCCTGGTATTCGGCAGCGCACGCGGCACCGCGCCGGCACGTATGCCCCGGCGTGCCGGCCATGCCGCACTTGCAGGGGTTCATGGCGGCAACCAGTTGCACGCGGCTGGGATAGGTGACGCGACTGTTCGCCCGCGCGATCACCGGCTCCCCGCTCTCGAGCGGCTGGCGCAGCGAGTCCAGCACGTGGTCGCACAATCAAAGTTGTGCTCCGGCACCTCCGGCAACCCTTTGAAATTGCGTCACCCCCGAATTTGCCCAAACCTAAGTTGTACCTCTCCACAAACCTAAGTTGTGCTCCGCCGTTTTAACCTGGCCGCGGGGCAACTGGTTAACAACAGCTCAATGGTATGATGGGTACCCGCAGTCCGACTGGCTAGCAAGAGAGGACAGCTGGACCGTGCGGACCGCGCAATCAGACAACATTGCGCGGTCGCACCATAGGTCTCAAGCTGCTGGTCTCGAGGAAACTACACCGCAGTATGGTCAGCGTGCTGCTCTGGTGCCACGTGGATGTCGATCGGAGATGCCAAGCAGTCGGCACAGTGGAAGAGATTGGCGGTAATCTCGGCAGAGCTCCAGGAGCTATCGCAGTGCAAGCACTGCCATTCTCTACCAACGCTATGGAACAGCGGGTGCTGGGCTCGCCCCTGACTGTCTGGGACAGTGGAACGGCGCGGCCAGTCGGAGGCGATCCGTGCATGGATTCGCTTGCGCCAGTCTGAAGCTAGTGCTGCCACTGCCGTACAGAACTCAGCGTCATCGATCGGGGTGCTCGCCAGCCTACGGTCCGTCTTCCTGAACCGCGGAGGTGCAAGTGGCGCCTCCGGTAGCACGAGTTCCCACCCTCTCCCCCATACACGGACATCGTCCAGCTCCGCGCTGACCTGGTAGGCATGGCCCAAGAGTTCACCCTGGAACTCACCAGCAGGGAGGGTGGCGAACGGATCAGTATCGATCGAGATCAACGGGTTCTCCGCGTCCGCTAGGGCGTAGGCGGCTGCTACATCATTCGGTGTAGGACGCCAGCCTTTCTTCTCGGCGACGGCTACGGCGTGCCAGTGAGCGTAGCCTAGCCCCTTCGCTACGACGTCCAGCGCGCCGACGTGTTTGATACGGCGTGCCCGCGCAATCTTGCGCGCAGCAGACTTAAGTTCTTTCAGGTGATCGGCCTCGGCCATGATCCAGTCCTTCAGGTCACGGATCCGACAGGTGCCCACTGCTGATGGACCCGCCCTTGGGGAACAGGATCAAGCTCAGCGAAATCGCACTGCGAGGCTTTGCATGGTGGGCACACTGGCCTGTGCGAAGAGGCCAAGCCTAGGATGGGTTCTTGCGCGTTGCTCGTCAAGTCGCCAAGCGCATTCAACGCAGAGAGCACGGTTGCCGCCGATCAAGCACAGCGTTAGCTAAACTGACCAAGTCCCACTATCGTCGTAGTTGGGCGACCCCGGCTGCCCAAACGCATTCCACACCATATCAAACAGCGGTCTCAGGGCAGCCCACGCTCTATCATCTCCAGTGATCTGCAGCGCCGGAACGACGAGATCATCTTTTCGGTACGGGTATCGCCCACGAACCAGTGCGTGTGATCCACCGTAAGGGCGTGGGCGCCGCTCATAGTTGTCCTCTCAACTGACCTTACCCCTGATGCTCGACTTATCCTCCTGGCGCTAGCTGGGCGTAGTCTCTTGGCCAAGGAGAATCAGATGCACCAGATTCTGGCAACGGTCATAGGGGCGGTCTTGGGCGCACTCGGGTTTATCGCGCGCCGTCTAATTGAGCGCGATCCCCTGACGACGGTCATAAATCGCCGACTCCGTCTCATCTCACTGCATCAGCGCATGAAGGCCACCGGGGCTAAGCGACACAGACCTGGTCCGCTTGGAAAGGGCGCTGGCGCCAGACGGACTGACCGAAATTCACCCCGAAGTCTCGCAAATCTGCGGGACCCAGCCCCCGACACGATCGTTCGGTCTTCGCCACTTAATCATGCCGGATTGTAGCTTAGTGCAGAACATTGCGCCTTAAAGCAGCACGCTCGGCGCGAACTCCGGCAGTTCGTCGAGGAACAGCACGCCGTTATGGGCAAGGCTCACCTCGCCGGGTCGCACCTTGAGGCCGCCGCCCACCAGCGCCGCCATGGAGGCGGAGTGGTGGGGCGCCCGAAACGGCCGACGGTCCGAGATGGCACCGCCCGCGAGTTCTCCCGCGATCGACTGGATCATGGAAATGTCGAGCAGTTCGCGCGGATTGAGCGGGGGCAGGATCGACGGCAGCCGCTGCGCCAGCATCGACTTGCCCGCGCCAGGCGGCCCGACCATGAGCAGGTTATGGCCCCCTGCCGCGGCCACTTCCAGCGCCCGTCGCGCCACCTGCTGCCCGCGCACGTCGGCAAGGTCCGGCAACTGCCCAGAGGGGAGGTGCCGTCCTGGCAGCGGCCGGGCAGCCAATTGGTGTCCGGTCAGGTGATTGACCAGGGCCAGGAGGCTTTCGGCCGCAACAATGTCCAGACCCTCTCCCGCCCAGGCCGCCTCCGGTCCGGAAGGGGACGGGCAGATCAGGCCCAGGTCGCGGCTCTGCGCTGCGATGGCGGCGGGAAGAATACCCCCGACATGAGCCAGCCGCCCATCGAGCCCGAGCTCCCCCAGCACCAGGTAGCCATCGAGCGCATCCTGCGGAATGGCACCGATCGCCGCCATCAGCCCGAGGGCAATCGGCAGGTCATAGTGGCTGCCCTCCTTGGGCAGGTCCGCGGGCGCCAGATTGACGGTGATGCGCTTGGGCGGCAGGCCAAGACCCGATGCCACCATTGCAGCGCGGACGCGCTCGCTCGATTCCTTCACGGCCTTGTCGGGTAGCCCCACCATCAGGAATTTCGGCATGCCGGGCGCGATCTGCACCTGCACATCGACGGGCACCGCTTCGATGCCCTGAAACGCCACTGTCGCGACCCGGGTGACCATGCTCTACGCGCCCCACTTGCAACGACGCTACCAGAACCGGGCACCCCGCTCAAGAACGGAGAGGGAACATTAGCGCGGCGCTAACCATGCCCATTGCCGAACCACTCAACCCTAATCAGCCATTAACCGCGCAATGTTGAATCGAATGCAATCCAGTCTCCTCGAGTGCGTACCTCCATGGTTCAGACC
>JAEZFJ010000416.1 GCA_023437755.1 Pseudomonadota bacterium | reverse complement strand
ATGGCTGAATATGACCGTCAGACCCTCGGTGCGCGGGCCGGCTCGGCCTTGGCCATCGACGAGGGCCTTCGCAGCTACATGCTGCGTGTCTACAACTACATGGGTATCGGTCTTGTCGTAACGGGGCTCGTGGCGTGGTACGTCAGCACCCTTGTCGCGCCGGGAGGCTCCCTGATCAATGCGACCGGTACTGACTTCGCCACCCCACTTGGCGCCGCGCTCTATGGCAGCCCGTTGCAGTGGGTTGTCATGCTCGCTCCACTGGCCTTCGTGCTGGTACTGAGCTTTGGCATCAACAAACTTTCCGTCGGCGCCGCCCAGGCGGTGTTTTGGGCCTTCTCGGCCGTGATGGGCCTGTCGCTCTCGTCGATCTTCCTGGTCTATACCGACGCATCGATCGCCAAGGTGTTCTTCATCACCGCGGCTACCTTTGGTGCCATGAGCCTTTACGGCTACACCACCAAGCGTGACCTGACGCAGATGGGCAGCTTCCTGATGATGGGCCTGATCGGCCTGATCATCGCCTCGGTGGTCAATATCTTCATGCAGTCCTCCATGCTCGAATTCGCCATCTCGGCGGTCGGCGTGCTGATCTTTGTGGGCCTTACCGCCTACGACACCCAGAAGATCAAGGAAGGCTACTCGGAGTCCTATGGCGCCGATGTGCTGGCCAAGGGCGCCATCATGGGCGCGCTGAGCCTCTACCTCGACTTCATCAACCTGTTCCTGATGCTGCTCCGCCTGTTCGGCAACCGCGAGTAAGCGCCAGGCTTGATCGAACCGATCAAGCAAATTGGTTGGACGACATCCGGGACCGCCGCCTAAAAGGGCTGCGGTCCCTTCTTTTTGGGGCTCCCTTGGCCTTCGAACTGCGTCCCTTCCAGTGGAGTGATGTGCCCGCCATCACCGCCATCTACCGCCACTATGTCGAGCACTCCGTCGCCACCTTCGACCTGACCGCCCCGGGCGAAACCGCCATGGCCGAGAAGTTCGGGCATATGCGCGAACTCGGCCACCCGGTGGTGACCGCCACGGACGAGAGCGGAGCGGTGCAGGGCTATGCCTATGCGTCGGTCTACCGGCCACGGCCCGCCTATCGGTTCACCTGCGAGGACTCGGTCTATTGCGCCCCGGATGCGCAGGGGCAGGGCCTGGGTCGGCAGATGCTGGAGCGGGTGATCGCGGAGTCGCGGGAATTCGGGTTCAAGCAGATGATCGGGGTGATCACCGCCGACGGTGCCGGCTCCATCCGCCTGCATGAAAAGCTCGGCTTCCGCCACATCGGGCGGCACGAGAAGCTCGGCTTCAAGTTCGACCGCTGGCTCGACATCGTCCACATGCAGCTGGAGCTGTAGCCACCGCGGCCCTCACGCACTCGTCAGCCGGCGGCAAGAATGCGCCACGATTGCGCCGACATCCCCGTGCTAAATCTGTGTTAACTGGCGGGATCACCCCGGGGGACGCAGATGCAACTCAAGCCGAATGCCTACCGTCTCAGCGAGACCGTCAAGGGCGTCGAGACCATGACCCGGTTCGCGCTGGCGGTGCTGGCGCTGGCATCGGGCGTCTACACCTATCTGGGGGTGCGCGGCATCCTCGATGGGTCGGCGAACTTCGTGTTCTTTGCGGCCATCATCTATTCGGCCGCCGTGTCCGTCGCCATCTATGCGTTCTGGAGTTTCATGCTCCGCTTCGTGCCGCTGGTGACCAGCGGCGTGCAGCGGCTGGCGCTGTTTGTCACAATGGCCATCGGCTGCGCCATGATCATAGCGATGTCGAGCTGGCTCAACGCGGCGGCGCTGGCAGGCTCCGCGGCCACCGAGCAGCACATGGCGGTGACGCTGCAGGGCTATGCCGAGGATCTCGACCTCGCCCATTCCAATGCTCTCGCGGCCCAGAGCCTGTTGCCCGATGTGGAGCGCGCGTCACAGCGCTTCGCCGGGCTCGCCGCGGATGAACGGGAGTCCGGGGCGCTGACCGGCACCACCGGCTCGGGCAGCGTGGTGCAGCTGCTCACCCAGATGTCGACGCAGATGAACCAGCTTGCCGCGAGCATCCTCGGCTCGCGC
Source organism: Pseudomonadota bacterium (assembly GCA_023437755.1). Taxonomy (GTDB): domain Bacteria; phylum Pseudomonadota; class Alphaproteobacteria; order Rhizobiales; family Devosiaceae; genus Devosia. Next base: position 3,435 of record JAEZFJ010000416.1, on the reverse strand, counting down.
GAAGAGGTGAACTCCCTGTTCACGCAGGGCTCGGAGCGCCTCGCCACCATGCGCGAACTGGTGTCGACCCCCGGCGAGATCGGGCCGCGCGCCGATGCGTTCCAGACCGAGGCGGTGCAGCTTTCCGCCGTGATCGCGGCGCTGCAGCAGACCGGTATCGCCGCCTCGGTGAAGCGCGCCTCCGCCGACCTTGCCGCCGGCTTCATCGCCCCGGTGGCCGATGGCAGCACGGCCGATCTTGCCAACCGGCAGGACCAGGTGATGGCCACGGTGCAGAGCGCGGTCGGCGTACAGTCCGCCGCCCTGACGGCCGCCGCCGACGAGATCCTTGCCACACCGCCGGTGGAACAGCGCCGCTTCGTGCCGCTGTCGAGCGCCGAAGCGGTGATCCGCTACTGGCAGGATTTCATTCCGTCGTGGGCCGGAGCCATCTCCATCGACCTGTTGCCGGTGGTGCTGGTCCTGGTGCTGATGATCGTCAACGACGCCATGCGCCGGGACTCCGAATCGCTGGAGGCGGCCGAGAACATCACCGCGGCCGAGATGCTGCGGGCGATGGCGTTGTTCCGGCAGATGGAGGGCGCACCGCCGGCCGCGGTTCGGACTGCGGATGCGGATGAGCCGCCAGCGGCGGAGCCGGTGCCACACGACCAGCCGGCGGCAGCGGCTGCGGATGAGGCTACGGTGACCCCGATCGATGCCGCACAGCGCAAGCGCACGGATGGGCCGCGACCGGCATGAGCGCCGCCGACCCTGCCCAGCGTCCGTCGCTTTATCGCCGCTTCCTCCAGGCTGCGGAACGGGTCGAGGACGGGGCCATCCTGCGCGTCGCCTTCTTTGCGCTGCTGATCGGTACCGCCTCGGTGCTGTATGTCGACTTTCGTGAACTCACCGCCAGTGACGGTGCGGGGCTGGCGAGCCCCATGCGACCGATCCTTCCGCCGGCGGTGGAGGGGCCGGGGCTGGGTGCCAGTCCCACCATCACCAGCGACCCGGATCTGCTCAATGATCCGCTCGAGGTGGCGCTGCGCACCGGGGGCGAACTGCACCTGACCGGTTCGTTCGAGCCGGGTTCGGCCGAACGGGTGCGGAGTGAGCTCGAGGCGCGGGGCGAATACGTCGCCACGGTGGTGCTGGAGTCACCGGGCGGATCGGTGGAGGATGCGCTCGCCGTCGGAACGATGATCCGCGAGCGTGGCCTTGCGACCGAAGTGCCCGCCGGGGCGCTGTGCGCCTCGTCATGTCCTCTGGTATTCGCCGCCGGGGCGGAGCGCCGGGCAACGGCGGAGTCGGCAATCGGCCTGCATCAGGTCTATGCGGCGGCGATCAGTGCTGATCCGGCGAGCATGTTGAGGGCAGCCGGCGTGGCCATGTCGGACGCCCAGGCAGTGACAGCGCGCATCCTCGCTCACCTTACCGCCAGCGGCGTCGATCCGGCTGTGTGGCTGCATGCGCTGGAGACGCCGCCAGACCAGCTATACTATCTGTCCGGCGACGAAATGGAGCGGTATCGGCTGGTCACATTAACCAATGATAATCGCGCGGCGGCGGCGGAACCGGAGAACAACTAGGTCATTGAAGCGAGAGAGAAGGTCCGTAGAGACCGACGTGTGGGGAGGCCAGCCATGACGATCGGACATACACTCGTGCGCCATCGCGACATCCAGAACTGGGTGACGGATCGCCACGGAATTCCCGCCATTGCGCGGGTGCGCAACCGCTTCGGGGAGGCGCGGGCACAGCTCAAGCTCAGCTTCGACCGTCGCCGCAAGCAGGATCATGCCAGCCAGGACGACGGGTTGAGCCCGTGCTCGTGGACTGCATGGTTCGCCGAGCTCGACCGTCAGCAGCTCGCGCTCAAGATCGATCCGGCGCGCGACGAATACGAATTGGTGGAGCGGCGCGAAGCGGGCGATCAACCCTGACGCGAACGCCGGCGGCGGTCGCGCGGAAGCGTCGTTACATTCGCCACGACGGAAGCCGCCTCGGGCGCGACGCAGACGCGATCGCGCCCGCTGCGTTTGGCCTCGTAGAGCGCCATGTCGGCGCGCCGCAGCAGGTCGGGCAGTTCGTCACCCGGCTGCAGTGCGGCCACGCCGAAGCTGGCGCTGTGCCGGTCGCCCGACCCGGCGACGGCCGAAGCCCCGGCAAAGCCGCTGCGCACCCCCTCGGCATAGAGGCGGGCCGCCGCCACATTGGAGCCGGGAATCAACACCGCAAACTCCTCGCCGCCCACCCGCCCGATCAGGGTGCAGTCGTCGCTGGTCGCCGCCAGGATGCGGGCGAAAGCGACGATGACCTGATCGCCGGCTTCATGGCCGAAACTGTCGTTGATCGCCTTGAAGTGGTCGAGGTCGGCGACCACCACACCGACAGGACGGCCGCTCCGCTGCGCCTGTTCCAGCGCGCGGCCGGCGTGGGCCTCGAAGCCACGTCGGTTGAGCAGGCCGGAAAGATCGTCGGTTTCAGACTCGGTGGTGATCTCCGCCATTACGTCACGTACGATGACGAGCAGCATCAGCAGGCCGTTGGCGATCAACAGCACCGCCCCCAGTGTCTGCGAATAAGCGGCATAGCTCGAGGCCAGATAGCCCTGAGGATCGGCCCCGGATCCGATGGTCACCGCCATGATGGGCTTGATCAGGAAGTGCAGGGCCGACACGGCAAACAGGCCAAGCAAGGCGATATCGAGCGCGCGCTTGTTGCGCGTGGAGGCGACGACGAGGAAGGCCATCGTCTGCACCACGGCATACGGGCCCTGGTAGAGTATGTTGCGCAACAGGCTGTCGCGCGGCATGTCGAGAATGACGAGGTTGATCAGCAGCGAGGCGATCACCACGGCCACCAGAAGGCGCCAGTGAGCCGAGACGCGGTAATGGCGCGCCAACCCGATAACGCCGCTCGACAGCGCTAGGAGGAAGATGGCGAAGATGCCGAAGCTGACCGGCCGGTGGTCGGCCTGGTAGGGCAGGACAAATTCCAGCACCAGGTAAAGTGCGCCGAAGCCATAGGAGAAGGCGAGCCACCGCGCGCCCACCGCCGAGCGCTTGTAGGCGGCCACTATGCCGAAGGCGGTGGCAAAGATGCCGGCAACAAACAGGTTTATCGCCAGAACAAAGGCAGCGGCGGTCATCGTGGCGGGGCCTGGTAAATTCGCCGGCCACCCTAGCCTTGGAGGAGAAACGAGACGTTAATTCGGGCTAGCGGTTGCCACCGATCCCCAGGGCTTCCGCCAGCAGGCGGTAGGAGCGACGGCGCAGCTCGTAGGAGTGGATGGTGGTGGTGATCATCACCTCGTCGGCGCCCGCTGCCACGGCTTTCTCGGTGATGGTTTCGGCCATGCGCTCGGGGCTGCCGACCAGCCAAAGGCTCGACTGGTGGTCGCTCACCTGCTGTTGCTGGGCGGTGAGCTGGTGCTCCATGGCCTTTTCCGGG
>JAEZFJ010000383.1 GCA_023437755.1 Pseudomonadota bacterium | reverse complement strand
GTTTGTGGAAAGGGCCGGCTCGACGCCGGCCCTTTTCGTTTGTTCAGCCGGCGCTGTGCATCACCACGAAGGCGATGATGCCGATCACCACCACCGCGAGCACCGCCAACAGTCCGAAAATGGGCAGCGGACCGGCGGCTGCGCCGGTCGAGGGCGGCGGGTTCAACGTGAGGTCTGCGGGTTCCTTGAAGGCTTCCTGCTCGGCCATGATTTTACTCGCTGTCCCGGCCGGGCTGTGAACCGGTGCCATCATTGGCGGTGGAGCCGCCACCGGTGCCGATGCTGCCGGCGACGCGGGCGCCTCCGGCCGGAAGGGTACCGCCCGGATGGTGCGGGGTGGCCGAACCCACTTCCACGCCGCCCGAGGCCAGATGGTCCTCGCCCATCAGTTCGCCAACGGCCTCGTACCAGTGATCGTCGGGGTTGCCCTCCGGCCGCCCCTTGCGCTCCCAGACCTGGTAGGCGCGCTGGCGGATACGGTCTTCGTCGATGTCGGGCATGACTTCCTCCTGCGATGCGGTTGTTAGGGGCTGGAACGGCTGACTGGAGCGGACGTTGCCATGTCGGGTGGCGGATGCCCGAAACAGCAGGACGCAGGGTTCCGGTCGCGCAGGCGCCGGGGCCTATGTCTGATTGTACCTGTGCGACCGCCGCCGGCGAGCCCGTTCGGACCGCGGGGACCGACAGGAACAAGAGATATGAACGACATGACGCCGCCGCTTCAGCGTACGGTCCAGCGGAACCAGGAGATGAAGTTCGGGACCCAGATCATCCCCCACGGGGTGCGCTTCCGCCTGTGGGCGCCCTTTTGCGAGGCCGTTTCCCTCAAGATCTACGACCTGAACATGGTGGTAGCCATGGAGGCGCAGCCACGCGGTTGGTACGAGGTCGAGGTGGCCGAGGCGCGGCCCGGCATGCGCTATCGCTTCGTGCTCGAGAACGGTCACGAAGTGCCCGATCCAGCCTCTCGATTCCAGCCCGAGGACATTGATGGACCGAGCGAAATCGTCGACCCGCGGGCCTTCGGCTGGACCGACGAGGGCTGGCGCGGTCGTCCTTGGGAAGAAATGGTCATTTATGAGCTCCACGTCGGCACCTTTACCCCGGAAGGCACGTTCCGCGCCATCATCGGCAAGCTCGACTACCTGATCGATCTCGGCGTCACCGCCATCGAACTGATGCCGATCGGCGACTTTCCCGGTGATCGGAACTGGGGCTATGACGGCGGGCACCTGTTCTCGCCCGACGACTCCTATGGCCGTCCCGAGGACCTGAAGGCCTTGGTCGATGCGGCCCACGCCAAGGGTTTGAGCGTCTTCCTCGACGTGGTCTACAACCACTTCGGTCCCAAGGGGAACTACATGGGCGTTTACACGCCCCTGATGACCGACAAGCACGACACACCCTGGGGCGCGGCGGTGAACTACGACGCCGAAGGCTCCACTGCCGTGCGCGATTTCGTTTTCGCCAATGCCCGCTACTGGCTCAACGAGTACCATTTCGACGGGCTGCGCTTCGATGCCGTCCATGAGATTCGTGATTTTGGTCCGCGCCACATGCTGCAGGATCTGGCGGAGCAGATCCGCGCCTCGACGGACGGCCGCTACATCCATCTGGTGGCGGAGAATGCCGACAACCAGTCGGGCTGGCTGAAGCGGCGCGAGGATGGTTCACCCTGGCTGTATGACGCTCAATGGAGCGACGACATCCACCACGCCCTGCACAACGCCATCACCGGCGAGGCGCAGTGGTATTACGCCGATTTCGATGGTCGCATGGACCTGCTTGGGCGCTCACTTGCCGAGGGGCTGGCATGGCAGGGCGAATACATGGAACACCTCGCCAAGGAAAAGGGCGAGCCGAGCGCCTTCCTGCCGCCAACGGCCTTTGTGGCCTATGCTCAGAACCATGATCAGTCCGGCAATCGGCCGTTCGGGGAGCGCATCGCCCAACTGGTGCCGCCAAACAAGGCCCGGTTGGCGGCGGCGCTGTATCTGCTGGCCCCACAGATCCCGATGCTGTTCATGGGCGAGGAATGGGGCGCCAAGACCCCGTTCCTGTTCTTCTCCGATGTCGGCGAAGACCTGGCCGATGCGATTCGCAAGGGTCGGGCCGAGGAGATGAAGGACTTCCCGCGCAAGGAAGGGCAGGGCGAGCCGCCTGACCCGATGGCGGTGGAGACCTTCCATGCCTCCAAACTCAGATGGGATGAGCGCGCCGAGGAGGAGAGCGCCCGCTTTCTCAGCCTTTATCGGCGGTTGATCGAACTGCGCAAGAAGCAGATCGCGCCGCGTCTGATCAACATGGAAGGCTTCTCCGGCAGCTACGAGCTGCTGGCGCCACGCGTGCTGAAGGTCAGCTGGAAGCTCGGCGACGGCTCGCGGCTGACCCTGGTTGCCAATCTCTCCGATGAGCCGTTCTCCGGAGTCAACGTCTGGGGCCCGGATCAACTCTGGCTCGAGGGCTTCGCTGAGGGCGACACGCTGTCCGCCTGGAGCCTTGTCTACACCCTGACCCACGGTCTGTCGGCATAACCATCGGCCGCACGCAACGGCAGCAGTGGAGCAATCCACTGATGTCGGCATGCGCTCACCACAACCGTCACCTGCTTGGGGCGCGGTGGACAAACGCGTGCTACTCGGAGAACCCTTGGGTACACGCTGCGGGAGCCGATGGCCGAAACCCTTTCCATCCTGGTGATCGACGACAACGCTATCCGCGCCTCCATCATCGAGGCGGGATTGCGCGAGGCCGGGCACCTGGCGGTTCAGGTGCTCACTGACATCGAGGGTGTGGCGCGGCGGATTGGCGAGATCGCGCCCGACGTGGTGATCGTCGACCTCGAAAACCCCAACCGCGACGTACTCGAGCACTTCTTCGCCATCAGCCGGTCGCTGAAGCGCCCCATCGCCATGTTCGTCGACAAGTCCGATCCCTCGGAGATCGAGGCCGCGGTCGAGGCGGGGGTGTCCGCCTATGTGGTCGACGGGCTGCGCAAGGACCGCATCAAGCCGATCCTCGACATGGCGATCGTTCGCTTCCGCGCCTTCTCGCGGCTGCAGGACGAGCTGGAAGCGGCCCGCTCGGAGCTGGAGGGCCGCAAGATCATCGACAAGGCCAAGGGCATCCTGATGTCGACACGCGGCCTCACCGAGGAGCAGGCCTACGGCCTCCTGCGCTCGACGGCGATGAACCAGAACCGGCGCATTGTGGAAATCGCCCAGGCGCTGATTACCGCCTCGGAGCTGTTGGGACCATGAAGGGGGTGTCGTCATGGGGCTGACGCAGATCATCGCCGGCTATGTGCCGCTGCTCGACAGCGCCGTGCTGCTGGCGGCGCAGGAGTTCGGCTTTGCCGAGGCGGAGGGCCTCGAACTCAGGCTTGTGCGCGAGACCTCCTGGGCGAATATCCGCGACCGCGTCGCCATAGGCCATCTCGACGTCGCCCATATGCTGGGGCCGATGCCGCTCAGCGCCAATCTGGGGCTGACGCCGCTCGACGTGCCGGTGATCGCGCCCATGGCACTGGGGCTCGGCGCCGCCGCCGTCACCGTTTCCAACCCGGTCTGGGCCGACATGGCGGAGGCAGGTGCGCCAGAGGATGGTTCGCCCGGCTCGGTCGGCGCGGCGCTGCGCACCGTGGTGCGGCAGCGGGCGGCCCAAGGGGCGGCGCGCCTGCGCTTCGCGGTGGTCCACCCGGAAAGCGCTCACAATTACGCGCTGCGCTACTGGTTTGCTGCCTCCGGCATCGATCCGGAGCGCGACGTCGACATCGTCATCGTGCCGCCTCCCTTTCAGGCCGATGCCCTCGAGGCGCGGCGCACGGACGGCTACTGCGTCGGCGAACCGTTCGGCTCTGTTGCCGTGCAGCGTGGGGTAGGGCGCATCATTACCACCAAGGGCCAGATCTGGAACAACAGCCCCGACAAGGTGCTCGGCACC
>JAEZFJ010000324.1 GCA_023437755.1 Pseudomonadota bacterium | reverse complement strand
AGTTCGGGCTGGCGCAGCTCTACCAGATCCGCGGCCGCATTGGACGCAGCAAGCAGCGGGCCTATGCGCTGTTCACGGTGCCGGCGGACAAGAAGCTGACGGACACGGCGGAGCGGCGGCTCGGGGTGCTGCAGTCGCTCGAATCGCTGGGAGCAGGGTTTCAGCTGGCGAGCCACGACCTCGATATCCGCGGCGCCGGCAATTTGCTCGGCGACGAGCAGTCCGGCCATATCCGGGAGGTCGGGTTCGAACTCTATCAGTCGATGCTGGAAGAAGCGGTGGCCAACCTCAAATCCGGCGGCGACGCCGAATACGAGGACAAGAACGAGTGGAGCCCCTCCATTTCGCTGGGCATGCCGGTGATGATCCCCGAGGACTATGTGCCGGACCTGCAGCTTCGCATGCAGCTCTACCGGCGACTGGGTGACCTCACCGAGATTCGCGACATCGATGCGGCCGGTGCGGAACTGATCGACCGCTTCGGGCCGCTGCCCGAGGAAGTCGAGGCACTGCTCAAGGTGATCCTGGTCAAGGCGCTGTGCCGCAAGGCCAATGTCGAGAAGGTGGACGCGGGGCCCAAGGGCGCGGTGCTGACGCTGCGGAACGGGGAATTCCCCAATCCGACCGCGCTGGTGAAGCTGGTGGCGGACCCCGCCAACCAGGTGCGGGTGAAGCCGGATCAGAAACTTGTGTTCGCGCGCAACTGGCCGAGCCCGGAAACGCGGCTCAAGGGGGCAGCGGCGATCCTGTCGCGGCTGGCGCGGCTGGCCGAGAGCGGCGACTGAGGTCGCCGCATATACCCTTTGGCCATAAAGTTTTGGCAGGAGGGGTCGGTCATGTTATTGCCGGATTTGCGCCCTTGAAGGGCACTTCCATTCTCCGGCGTGGCGCCCGGGGCCAACCGAACCGCCACAAGAGCCAAGGACAGTCTATGAACCTCAGGAAACCCCTCGTTGCTGGTCTTGCGGCTGCCGCGCTGACGCTGTCGCCAGTGGCCGTGTTCGCCCAGGACGCTGCGCCCGCAACCGATGCTCCCGCTGCAAGCACCGAAGCGCCCGCCGCCGATGCGGCTGCCGCCGCTCCCGCTGCCGGCGGAGCGAGCCTGCCGAGCCAGAACTGGCTGAAGGTGTGCGACCCGCTTCCCGATGGGCAGCAGGCCTGCATCCTGCGCCAGGTGGTGTTGGCGAACGGTCAGTTCCTCGGCTCGTTCCTGCTGCGCGACGACCCGGGCCAGGAATCGCGCCTCTTGGCGGTTGCCGCGGTGCCGCTCGGAGTGCTGCTGCCGTTCGGCCTGACCTGGCAGATCGATGGCGGCCAGGAGATCAAGGTCCCCTACATGCTGTGCGATCCGCAGTCCTGCGCAACGCAGCTGGTGATCAACGAGCAGTTCATCAACTCGATGAAGCGCGGCAACAAGCTGACGCTGACCGCAAAGAACCGCCAGAACCAGGACCTCAAGATCGAGATCGACCTGGCCGGCTTCACCGCCACCTATGATGGCGATGCGGCGCTGAACTTCGACGAGTTCCAGCAGGCGACCTCGGGCGAGCAGGCCCTCGAGCAGGTGCTGCAGGACCGCGCAGAGGCCTTGCGCCGGCAGCTCTCCGAGGGCGGCGACGACGCCGCTCCTGCCGAGGGCGACGCTCCGGCGGAGGCTCCGGCTCAGTAAGCCGGTACACAGTTGGGATTTCGAGGGGCGCGGGAGACCGCGCCCCTTTTGTTATGCGCGGGAGCCGACGCCCATGCCGAGGCCGAAGGCGCGGCGGCGGAGGGTGGGCGCGAGGCGCAGTGCCCACAGCCCGCTGGCGCGCAGGGCCTGAGCCGGCAGCAGATCGGTGATCAGCGAGCGGAACAAGGCATCGACCATGCCGCCGGTGCGCCCGAGGTCAGCGGCGCGGCGGGTGGCGTAGGTCTCCGCCGCCTCCATGGCCCAGTTCGGTCGCGTCGGGTCGACCGTGGCCACGGCCGCGGCAAGGTCGGCAACGTCGCGCAGCCCGAGGTTGAGCCCCTGGGCGCCGATCGGCGGGAAGGCGTGGGCGGCTTCGCCGACGAGCGCGATCCCGTCCTGACCGGCCCGGTCGACGCTGAGGGTCGAGAGCGGGAAGACGAACGCGGGCGTCACCACCGAGATGCGGCCGAACAGGTGCTGGGACTTGCTGTTCACCAGCGCCTGCAGCCGGTCGGGACCGGCGGCGCGAACTTCATCGAGCACGGCATGGTCGTCGATCCAGACCAGGTTGGCCCGGGTGCCGCCGGCCGGAACCAGGGTGAACGGCCCTTGCGGGTAGTGGAATTCGACGGAAGTGCCGTCGAGTGGGCGCCCAAGCTCGAGATCGCAGACCAAAGCGGCCTGGGTGAAGGGGTGCTCTCGGGTGACGAACCCTGCGGCCGAGCGCACCAGTGACTTCTTGCCGTCGGCGCCGATCACCAGCTCGGCGGTGAGGTCGCTGCCGTCGCTGAGGGTAATGCGGTGGTGGTCGCCGTCCCGCGCCATGGCGTTGGCACCCAAGGGGCGGACGGCGAGGTTCGGTAGCGCTTCGGCTACCGATTGGAAGCGCTCCATCAACTTGATGTTGGGGAAGTTCCAGCCGAAAGCGGCAAGATCGATCTCGGCAGCGTCGAACAGGGTTTCCGGTGCTCGTATCAGCCGGCCTGTGGCGTCGATGATGCGGATGCGGGTGAGGGGGGTGCCGACGGACTCGGGAGCCTCCACCAGGCCCGCGGAGCGGAGGAAGTCGACGCTGGGCTGCATCAGTGCGGAGGTGCGGCGATCGGGTGGGGCCGGCGGTGCCAGATGCACGGTTTGAAGCCCGGCGCGGGCGCAGACGATGGCAGCAGCCACGCCGGTGAGGCCGCCGCCCACCACCAGGGCCTGGACGGGGGCGCTCATGACTGCACCGCCGGAGCCAGGCGTGCGGAGCGCGTCTGCACAAGGCGGGTGCCGACAATGCCGGCCAGCATGGCCCCGAGGAAGATCCACAGGTCTGCCGGGGGGAAGGCGAGCAGCGCCAGGGCAGGGCCGGGACACAGCCCGGACATGCCCCAGCCGATCCCGAACAGTGCTGAGCCCGCGAGCAGCGGCGCATCGACGCGGGTTGTCTCGGGACCATGGAAGCGCCCGTCGAACAGGGGGGCCTGGCGGCGGCCGGAAATGCGCACGGCAACGAACATGATGAGGACGCCCGGCAGCATCACCAGGGCAAGGCTCGGGTCCCAGCCGCCACTGCCAATGGCGGTGAAATCGAGAAAGCGCAGGACCTTCTGGGGGTCGATCATCTGCGACACGTAGAGGCCGGAACCGAACAGGAGACCGCTCACGGCCGCGGCAAGCAGCTTCAGCA
>JAEZFJ010000184.1 GCA_023437755.1 Pseudomonadota bacterium | reverse complement strand
CCCTCCCCCCGGCGCCGCGCCCCGGCGGAGCCGCTGGCCCAGGCCATTCTCGCAGCCAGGGGGCCTTACGCCATCGTCGACGAGGGGCCGGGCAAATCCGGCAGTTCCTTTGGCGGCGTTGCCGACTGGCTCGAGGCACACGGTGTTGCGCGGGACCGACTCCATTTCTTCCCCAGCCACGGGGGTGACCCCGGCGACCAAGCCAGTGCCGAGCAACTGAAGCGCTGGCGCAGCGCCCCTCGGCATGTCTCCGGCTACTCAGGAGAGCACCTGGCGGAACACCTGTCGCGCTGGCTCCCGGACCTGATCGGCCCGCTCGATATCCCGCTCCAGGAGATTTCGGGCGGCGGCTGGCGGCAGTTCTCGGGGGATGCCGCGCCGGCCGATCGACAGATGGAGAAGATCAAGTTCCTCGCGCAGGCCAGCGGGCAGCGTTTCCTGGTCAAGTTCGCCGGTGTGGGCTCAAGCGGCAGCCGCAAGCTGGAGCAGGCGCAGGCCCTGTTCCGGGATGGCCACGTCCCGGAGCCGGTCGGGCTGGCACACGGCTTCCTGGTCGAACGCTGGATCGACGGACGCACGTTGCGGGCCGCTGAATTCGACCGGAGCTGGTTCCTCGCCCCCGCCGGCGCTTATCTCGGCAGCCGTGCCCGCCTGCCCGCAACCACTGCCGGAGCCTCGCTCCCGGAGCTCGCCGAGATGGCAGCGATCAATCTCGGCGAGCGCCTGGGCGAGGCGGCGGCGCACGCCGTCCGCTCACGCCATCAGCGCGCCGAACTCGAGCGGCAGGTCAGGCCCGTTCTCACCGACAACCGCCTGCAGCCATGGGAGTGGCTGGTCCGCAGCGACGGCAGTGTCGTCAAGACCGACGCCCTCGACCACGCCACCGGCCACGACCTTGTCGGGCCGCAGGATATCGCCTGGGACATTGCGGGTCTCGTCGCAGAGTTCGACCTGACGCCGGACGAGCTGGCCCCGCTGCTGCGGATGGTCAGCGCCGGCGCCGGTCGTGACGTCGACCCGCACCTCGTGGAATTCCTCCTCCCCTGCTACCTCGCCTTCCAGATCGGCCTCTGGACCGACGCACTCACGCGCGCCGATGGCGAAGACCGCCAGCGTATCGCCTCGCTGCTCGACCGGTATGCTGGCAAGGCCGCCCGGCTGCTGGGCATTAACGCCGGGTAGGCCGGGAACGGCGCGGCAGCACCCGAGTTTGGCGGACACCACCACCGCCACGAGGACTTCGATGCTGCGCTCCCCCGCCTACGCACTGCTCTCCCTCGCCGCCCTTGTTGCCGCCGCCCCTGCCGTCGGCCAGCCGCAAGGCACCGTAGGCGAGTATTCCGACGTCACCATCGAGGGCACGGTTCTCGAACCGGAGCCCATCACGGTTTCCGATGACGCCGAGCTTGCCGGGCTGATCAGCGTCCCCGAGGGCTTCACTGTGGAGGTGGTCGGGCGGGATCTCGGCAACACCCGCATGCTCGCCACCCACGGCAGGCACGTCTACGCCACCCGCCGCACCGAGGCGGATGTGATCCGGCTCAATGATGACGATGGGGACGGCAAATATGACGGCTTCACGGTCGTGGCAGCCCGCCCAGGCATGCACGGCATCGCCTTCCATGAGGACACCGCCTACCTCGTCACTGTCAACGAGGTCTACACGGCGCCCGTCGCCGAGGACGGCAGCTTCGGCGAACTGACCATGATCATCGACGACCTGCCCGACGGCGGCCAGCATCCCAACCGCACCCTTGCCATCGGCCCAGACGGCAAGCTCTACATATCCGTGGGCTCCACCTGTAATGCCTGCGCCGAGACCAACCCCGAGAACGCCACCATGGTGCGCGCCAACCTCGATGGCACCGGGCGCATCATCTTGGCCAGCGGCCTGCGCAACACCATCGGCTTCGGCTGGGCGCCGACCAGCGGCCGCCTCTACGGCGCCGACCACGGCACCGACTGGCTCGGCGACGAAGAGCAGCAGGAGGAGTTCAACCTCGTTGAACAGGGCAAGAAGTATGGCTGGCCCTATGTCTACGACTTCTCCAACTTCAATCCGCAGGACAACCCGCCCGAGGGCATCACGCTGGAACAGTGGGCCGAGCAGAGCGAGGAGCCGGTGCTCGGCTACACCGCGCATGCAGCTCCCATGCAGATGACGTTCTACACCGGTACCGCCTTCCCTCAGGAGTACCGCGGCGACGCCTTCGTCGCCATGCGCGGCTCCTGGAACCGCCGCCCGCCGAGCGGCTATGAGGTAACCCGCGTCGATTTCGAGGACGGCGAGCCGATCAGCTGGGACCATTTCGCCGAGGGCTTCCTGATCGAGAACGAGGGGGGCGGCTATGGCTTCCTCGCCCGCCTCGCCGGCATCACCCAGACCGACGATGGCGCCCTGCTCCTCGCCGACGACTTCAACGGCATCCTTTATCGCATCAGCCACCAGCAGGCTGCGGGCGACGAGGCCAGCATGCCGGCAACGCCTCCCGACGTGACCGAGACGCCCGCAGCCTCCGACATCGCCATCGAAATGGTCGAAGCCCAGGGTAGTCTCGACGTCACCTCCGCCAGCTTCGAACATGAGGGCATGATACCGCTCGAGCATGCCGCCGAAGGCCATAACGCGTCGCCACCGCTCGAGTGGGGCGAAGCGCCCGAAGGCACGCAGTCCTTTGTGGTCATCGTCGATGATCCGGATGCCGACGAACCGAAGCCTTTCGTCCATTGGGTGCTGTTTGACGTACCCGGCGCCGCCACGGGTATTCGCGAAGGGCTCGGTACGGAACCGGTGCTGCAGGAGCCGAAAGGGGCCAAGCAGGGCGTCAACAGCCGTGGCCAGATCGGCTATATGGGCCCGCGCCCGCCGCTCGGCGATCCGGCGCACCACTACTATTTCCAGGTCTTCGCGCTCGATCTTGCGGAACTGCCCGTGGAACCGGGCGCCAAGCGCGAGGATGTCCTCGCGGCCATGGAGGGCCACGTGCTCGCCAAGGGCGAGGTGGTCGGCCTTTATGAGCGCCCCGGACCCGAGCAGCCGGTCAACTGACCGCGAGATTTCTGAACAGGGCGCGGAACGAAACCCGCCCTGTCGCCCTTTCGGCACTAACACGCCGGAGGTGGGGCTTTGCCGGAGAGTTGGGGACATCTCAGCAGCCATATGCTGCAGCACATCGTGCTGATGAACGTAGTTGTGCCGATCCTGGTGTTCTTCGTCCTGCCGAATTTCCGCAGCACAGCCCGGCTGACCCCCGCCGCGCTCTGGCGCACCTGGCCCGCCGCAACCGCCGTTCAGATCATCCTCCTGTGGGGCTGGCATAGCCCCGGCGTACTGCCGAGCGCCATGTCCAATCCGCTGCTGATGGCGCTGATGCATCTCAGCCTCACTGCCAGTGCCGCCTGGTTCTGGCTGTCGGTTGCCACCATGCCGCGCGATGCGAGCTGGCGCGCAATCTTTGCGCTGCTGATCACCGGCAAGCTTTTTTGCCTCCTGGGCGCGCTGCTCGTCTTTGCGCCGGATACCGTCTACGACTTCACCGGCATGCACCACGCGGTGCACGGCTCGGCCCTTGCCGACCAGCACCTTGCGGGGTTGATGATGCTGATCGCCTGCCCGGCGAGCTATGTTCTGGCGGGCGTCGCCCTGGCTTCGCGCTGGTTCCTCGGCATCGAGGCCGAAACGGAGCGCCATGCCTGAGCCCAGATTGGGTGTCGACCATCCGCTGAGCCGGGCCCAACGACTGGGCATCGCCGCACTGTTCGTGCTGGGCGCCATGGCTATCAGCGGCGGCGCCTTCATCCTTTCGGGCATCTACAATATCGGCGCCTCGCGCGATCACTGGTCGGTCACCAATTTCCTGATCACCATCCTGCGCGACCGCTCGATCTCCGTCGCCGCCGGCAGCATCCCGATCCCTGATCTCGACGATCCGGACCTCTATCTGCTCGGGCAGGAACACTTCCGCGGCGCCTGCACCGGCTGCCACGGCCTGCCGGGCGGGCAGATCAATCCGGTGTACCAGAACATGCTGCCGCAACCGCCTGACCTGACCGGCGCCTTCCACGACTACAGCGCCAACGAGATCTTCTGGATCGTCTACAATGGCCTGAAATACACCGGCATGCCGGCCTGGCCCGCCGAGGGCCGTACCGACGAAGTCTGGTCTGTCGTCGCCTTCCTGCAGCGCCTCCACGCCGAAGGGCCGGGCAGCTACGATCAGGGCGGAGAAGCGACCGCCCTAACCAACTGCGCCCGCTGCCACGGGGACGAGCAGACCGGCCCGATCAGCAACCTGGTGCCCGATCTGGACGGGCTGTCCGAGCCTTATCTGGCCCGCGTTCTCGCCGAGTACCGCTCCGAAC
>JAEZFJ010000153.1 GCA_023437755.1 Pseudomonadota bacterium | reverse complement strand
GACCTCGGCTACAAGATCAAGCTGCTCGGCATCGCCCAGCGGACCGAGCACGGTATCGAGCAGCGCGTTCACCCCACCTTCGTGCCCCGCGGCAGCGCCATTGCGGGTGTCGACGGAGTGATGAACGCGGTCGCGCTGGAGACCGATCACGTGCACGAACTGCTGCTGGCCGGTCCTGGGGCTGGTGGGCCGCCCACGGCATCTTCGGTACTTTCCGACATCCTCGATATTGCCCGCGGCACCAAGGTGCCGCCACTCGGCGTGCCGAGCGCTGAACTGATGCCCTATGTGGAAGCCCCGATGCGCGCCCATGAAGGTGGCTACTATATCCGCTTCAATGCCAAAGATGTCCCGGGCGCTCTGGCCTCCATCGCCACCCGCATGAGCGAGCACAGCATCTCCATCGACTCGGTCATTCAGCGGTCAGATCTGAATGCCAAGACGGTGGCGGCGGACGGCTCCGCGACCCGGACGGTGGTCATGATCACGCAGCAGACTTTGGAATCATCGGTGCGCGAAACGCTTGCGCAGATCGCCGCCGACGGGTTCATTGTCGGTGAGCCGCAAGTGATCCGCATCGAGGCGCTCTGACCGCGCGGACCTAAAAAGAACGGCGGGGGAGACATGGAACTGAGCAAGGCCCTTGGCGACTAGGGACCCGCGCAACTGCATCGCAGCCTGACCCTTGAGCTGGTGCGCGTCACCGAACGCGCGGCCATCGCTGCTGCCGCCTGGCGCGGCAAGGGCAATGAGAAGGCCGCCGACGACGCTTCCGTCGCTGCGATGAAGGCGGAACTCGATCGCGTCGATATCGCCGGCCGAATCGTCATCGGGGAAGGCGAGCAGCACGAATGCGATGCTCTGTTCGTCGGTGAGGTCGTCGGCACGGGGCGCGGTCCGCAGGTCGATATCGCCGTCGATCCGCTCGAGGGCGTCACTTCCTGCGCCAAGAATCAGCCCGATTCGTTGGCGGTCCTCGCAATGGCCGAACGTGGCGGTTTGCTCAACGTCGCCCGCAACCTCTACATGCACAAGATCGCCATTGGCCGCGACTATGCGCCTGGCACTGTCCATATCGACTGGACCGCCACCGAGAACGTGACGGCGCTCGCCAAGGCGAAGGGTGTACCGCTGTCCGAAATCACCGCCATTGTGCTCGATCGTCCGCGTCACGCCGGCCTGATCGAGGAGTTGCGGACTGCTGGCGTCGCGGTGAAGCTGATCAGCGATGGCGACATCGCCGGCGTGATCCACGCGGTGAACACCGAGGACACCGGCGTCGACATCTATCTCGGCTCCGGCGGTGCTCCCGAGGGGGTGCTGGCGGCCGCTGCACTCCGCTGCATCGGCGGACAGATGCAGTGCAAGCTGATCCTGGACACGCCCGACAAGCGGGAGCGCGCAGTCGCCATGGGCGTCGAGAACCCCAATCGCGTGTATGAGGTGACCGACCTTGCCTCCGGCGACGTGCTGTTCGCGGCCACCGGCATCACCGATGGCAGCCTGATCGAGGGCGTGCGGCTGAAGCGTGACGCGGTGGTGACCAATACCATCGTCATGCGCAGCTGGAGCCAGACTGCGCGCTGGATCAAGGCGCAGCACGCGCGCTAGCCGCGACACCGCGAGCCTTTCCCCCCGCTGGCAAATCGCCTACCACTCCGCCCATGCTGGACGCGCCGCGATCTTTTCTTGATGTGACACGCTCGGTCGGCGGCCGCTCTTGGGTCGACAGGCTGGATATGGCTGGCACGCGGCTGGCAACCGCTATCTCGCAGCGGCATGACATTCCGGAAATCTTGGGCCGGGTGATGGCCGGCCGCGGCGTCGGGCTCGACGAAGCAGGCTCGTATCTCGAGCCGACCATCCGCAGCCTGATGCCGGATCCCTCGACCCTGACCGCCATGGACGCACTGGCCGAGCGCCTGGCGCAGGCCATAACCGACAATGAGTCGGTGGCGCTGTTCGGCGACTACGACGTCGACGGCGCCTGCGCCTCGGCACTGATGGCGCGGTATCTTCGCCATTTCGGTCTCGAGCCGCGGGTGCATATCCCGGACCGCATCTTCGAAGGCTATGGACCCAACATCGGGGCCATCGACAAGCTCATCGATGGTGGGGCCACCCTTATCGTGACCCTCGACTGCGGCACCACCAGCGACGATCCCATCGCCCATGCCCGCAGCCGCGGCGCCGATGTGCTCGTGGTCGACCACCACCTGTCGGACCACGAACTGCCGCCTGCCACCGCACTGGTCAATCCGAACCGCGCCGACGATATTTCCGGCCTGTCCTATCTTTGTGCCGCCGGCGTGACCTTCATGGTGCTGGTGGCGGTCAACCGGCTGCTGCGCCAGCGCGGCGATACCGGCCTTCCGGACCTGCTGAAGCTGCTCGACCTCGTGGCCCTTGCAACGGTCTGCGATGTGGTGCCGCTGGTGGGGCTGAACCGCGCTTTCGTGGTGCGCGGCCTCGAGGTCGCGCGTCGCGGAGATAATCCCGGCATCGCCGCCCTGGCGCTGGCAGCGCGGGTGGGCGGCCCTATCAACCCGTACCATCTTGGTTACCTGATCGGTCCCCGCATCAATGCCGGTGGCCGTATCGGCAACGCTGCGTTGGGGACCGAGCTGCTGACGGTGGACGACGAGCACCATGCGCTCGCCATCGCCTCGCGGCTGGACGAACTCAACGGCGAGCGTCAGCGCATCGAGGTGGAGGCGGTGGAGCAGGCGACTGCCGTCGCGGAGCTCGAGATCGGTTCGGGGGAGGGGCCACCCGTGCTGGTGCTCGCCTCGGCCGACTGGCACCCGGGGGTTGTCGGCCTGATAGCGGCACGTCTGCGCGAGCGCTTCGACCGTCCTGCGTTTGCCATTGCTCTTGGGCCCGACGGCGGGGGTACCGGGTCGGGCCGCTCCGTGCCGGGTGTCGACTTGGGCCGCGCGGTCATCGCCGCCGTCGAATCCGGCCTCATCCCCAAGGGCGGCGGTCACGCCATGGCGGCTGGTGTCACCCTGCGGCCGGGCCAGCTCAGCGCCTTCCGCGGCTATGTCTCGGAGGCGCTTGCCGCTGATGTGGCCAAAGCACGCGCGGTGACTGCGCTCGCCATCGACGCGGCGGTGACGGCGCGCGGTGCGTCGGTCCACCTCGTCAAGGCGATCGAGCGAGCCGGTCCGTACGGGGCGGGGAATCCGGGCCCGGTCTTTGCGTTCCCAGCCCATCGCGCTCGTTTCGCCCAGGTAGTGGGGAAAGGCGGCCATGTCAGCTTTTCGCTCGCTTCGGAGGACGGCGCCCGGCTCAAGGCCGTGGCGTTCCGTGCTGCCGGCACGCCCCTCGGCGATATCCTGCTACGGGAACAAGACGTGCCGCTCCATTTCGCGGGCACCCTGTCTCTCGACCACTACCAGGGTCGCGAGCAGGTGCAACTCCGCCTGCTGGACGTCGCCCGGCCGCGCACTTGAAGCCGTGCAACTCCCGGTGCACCGTGGAGTTTTGAGCGGCACGCGGAGGCAATGGCATGGCGAACGTCACTTACCAGCCGGTCGATGAGCCGAAGGCGGTGGCGCCCGACGTCTGGATCGTCGACAGCGGGCCGCTGCGCCTGGCAGGGCTCCCCATCCCAGTCCGCATGACCGTCATACGCCTGCCCGATGGCGGGCTGCTGCTGCACTCGGCGACGCAGTTCAGCTTCGCGTTGCTGCACAAGCTGGAAGCGCTCGGCCCGATTCATCATCTGGTGGCACCGAATACTGTCCACTGGACCTATGTCCGCGAATGGCAGTCGCATTGCCCGGCGGCGACCACCTGGGGCGCTCCTGGTCTCAACCGTCGCAAGGCAGTACTCGACGCGGGGCTGCGCATCGATCGCGACCTGACTGACGGCACCCCGCCCGAATGGCAGGGCGTCATCGAAGCAGTGGTGGTCCGTGGCAAGGGCATCGCCGAAGCAGCGCTGTTCCACGGGCCCAGTCGCACGCTGGTGCTGACCGATCTGGTGGTCAACGTCGAGCCGCGGAAACTGCCGTTGCCCCTGGGTGTTGGTGCACGACTGGTCGGCGTCGCGGCGCCACATGGCCGCGCGCCGGTCTATGCCCGGGCAGCGTTCAAGGCTGGGGGAGAGCGGGCCACCACCGCCGCAGCGCGCTTGATTGCCCTCCGGCCGGAGCGGGTGATTTTCGCGCACGGGCGGTGGTTCGAAGCCGACGGGGCAGCCGAACTGCGGCGTTCTCTCGATTGGTTGCTGCCAGGCTGAGGCTGGCCAACGGCTCCAAGTGCTGCTTGCATATCCATTTCTGGCCGCTAAAGTGCAGCGGCATTCACCGGATCGTGTAGTCCGGTGCTCGCGGGTGGTCCCGCGATCTACTGCGGCGGCAGCCGTCAAGGCGCTCCGTCCGTCTGTGTTGAACTGGATCCGGCGGTTCGATGACCAAGACTGCAGTTGACGATACGCGTACCGGTGGCACGCTCTGGACCCGCTTTGCATCCTGGGCCTTGGATGCCGTGGGTTCACGGATGCTGGGCAATCCGAAACACGGTGCGGTCACGGTGATCCTCCCCAATGGGCGCACCCGCACCCTGGGCAACCCAGCCACCGGCGAACACGCCGTGCTGCGGCTCAACAATTTCACCGTGCTCACCGAGGCAATGCGCCGTGGCACCGTGGGCTTCGCCGCCGCCTACATGAACGGCGACATCGAGGTCGACGATCTCACCGCCTTGTTCCGCTTCTTCCTGCAGAACCGCGACCTGTTCGACCAGGCCAACCACGGCTTTTTCCGCAAGGCTGCCTCGGACCTCCACTACCACCTGTCGCGCCGCAACACGTTGGAAGGCTCCAAGAAGAACATCGCTGAGCACTAC
>JAEZFJ010000083.1 GCA_023437755.1 Pseudomonadota bacterium | reverse complement strand
GCCTCCCCGCTCACCGCCTTCCTGATCGGGCCGCTGACGCAGTTCGTGGTGATCCCGTTCATGACCGACGGGGCCGGAGCCGACATGATCGGCGGCTGGTTCGGCACCGGACCCGACCGCGGCATCGCGCTCGTCTTCACCGTCGCTGGCGTGCTCGGGCTGATGGTGACGATCCTGGCCTTCAACTCGCGCTACTACCGCCAGCTCTCCGCCGCCTATGCCGGTGCGCCGGACGATGACGACGACGGCAGCAGCGCCACTGCGGCAGCCACGCCAGCCTGAGCCTCAGCGGGGCCGGACCAGTACCCTGCCCCGCACCTGCCCCGCCAGAATCCGCTCCGCCGCCTGCGGAAGCTGCTCGAGCCCGATCTCCTCCACCAGAGCACCATAAGCTTCGAGGTCGAAGATTTCCGCGATCCGCTGCCATGCCCTGACACGCGCGTCGTAGGGCTGCATGACACTGTCGATGCCGATCAGTGTCACTGCCCGCAGGATGAACGGCAGAACGTTGGTGTCGAGCCCGATGCCGCCGGCATTGCCGATGGCCGCGACGGCACCACCATACTGCACCTGCTTCAACACCTTGCCCAAGATCGCCCCGCCGACATTGTCGATCACCGCCGCCCAGCGCGCCGATTCGAGCGGCTTGTCCGGCTGACCCAGGAACTCCTCGCGCGACAGGATCTCGCTGGCCCCCAGCCGCCGCAGCGCCTCGCCATGCTCGGGCCGTCCCGACAGCGCAACGACGCGATACCCGAGCCGCCCCAGCAGGCTTACTGCGATCGACCCCACGCCGCCGGCAGCACCG
The DNA here is from genome assembly GCA_023437755.1 of Pseudomonadota bacterium. GTDB lineage: Bacteria > Pseudomonadota > Alphaproteobacteria > Rhizobiales > Devosiaceae > Devosia. The sequence continues at coordinate 2,178 of JAEZFJ010000083.1, read as the reverse complement.
GTAACCAGAACCTCACCCTTGTCCGGCGTCACCCCCGCCTGCTCCAGCCGCTGGACTGCCAGCATGGCGGTCAGCCCAGCCGTTCCCACGACCATCGCGTCGCGCGTCGTGAGCCCCTGCGGCAGCGGCACCAGCCAGTCCGCCTTCACCCGCGCCCGCTCGGCATAGCCGCCCCAGTGCGTTTCCCCGACGCGCCAACCGGTCAGCACCACGGCATCGCCAGCGGCATAGCGCGTGTCCGAGCTATCCCGCACGGTACCGGCGAAGTCGATCCCCGCCACATGCGGATAAGTCCGGACCAGCCCGCCTTTGCGGGTGAGGCAGAGCCCGTCCTTGTAGTTGAGGCCCGCCCAGTCGACGTCGACCGTCACCTCCCCCTCGGGCAGGCGGCCGTCCTCGCCCTGCTGCACGGCCGAGGTGACCGTGCCGGCTTCATCCTTGTCGGTGACGAGTGCGCGAAAGCTCATGGAAACTCCTCCTCACGCCGAACCTGCCACGGCCACTCGGCGCCTGTCACCCGGTCCGGCGGAAGAACTGGCGGGCATGGATCACATCGCACCCGCCATTTACCCCGCGTCAACCATACCCCGCCAGCATCGCGCGGACCGACAACAACTCGGAAGTGAGACATGGAAGACCGGATCAAGGATCGCGCCTATCAGCTATGGGAGGCCGACGGTCGCCCGGAGGGCACCGATCAGGTGTATTGGTTCAAGGCCGTCGCCGAACTGGCAGCGGACACGGCCAACAGCCTGAAGCCGGCCCGCAAGCGGCCAACCCGCGTCCGCAAGGCCGCGTGAACAAGCGACCCTCCGCCACGGCGGAGGGTGCCGCCTCTAGCCCAGGGCACGCGGCCAGTAGACGTCGCTGTTGAAATCGCCCGGGATCGGCAGCAGCCGGCTGATCGCCTGCGCTGCAAACTCCACCTGCATTGCATAGTGGCGCACATCGTCGGGCATCGGGCGCCCGGTGATGAACTCTCGGGTGCGCCACTCGTCGAGGCGGACGGCCCTGAGACGCCGTTGCGCCTCTGCCTCGACATCCTCGATCGACAACGACCTGGACATGTCGCGCAGGGCCGGCCTGGTCGGCTCGGTCCATTCCCTGCTGCCCTCGATCACCGCGAAACGCACTTTCGTCCCCTTGGTCTCGTGCACGGCGCCCTTCTGGTGCCGCGTGAGATCAGGTTGAACCTCAGGACTTAACGAAAGCGTAAGGTCTGGCTTTGGCAGGCGGCCGCCGGGCTGCTATTTGATCACAAATGAGCATCCTCTACGTGATGGCCGCCGAGCCCGAATACGGTCCCGCGCTCCGCGCCAGGATCAACCCCTCGATGTGCGGTATCGGCCCGGTGGAATCCGCCGTTGCCGTGACCCGAGAACTTGCCGATCGCCAGGCGCACGGAGATCTGCCGGAACTGGTGGTCTCGCTTGGCTCCGCCGGATCGCGAACGCTGGTGCAGGCGGAAGTCTATCAGGCCAGCAGTGTCTCCTACCGCGACATGGATGCTTCGGCGCTCGGCTTTCCCAAGGGTGAGACGCCGATGTCCGGGCTGCCGGCGGTGCTGCCGCTTTCGCCGCAACTGCCGGGCGTGCCGCAGGCCCGACTGTCCACCGGCGCCAACGTGGTGTCCGGCGCCGCATATGACGCGGTGGATGCCGACATGGTGGACATGGAGACCTTCGCTATCCTGCGGGCCTGCCAGATATTCGGCGTGCCGCTGATTGCGCTGCGCGGCATCTCGGATGGTGCCGAAGAGCTGCAGAAGATGTCGGACTTGACGCAGTATCTCGGCGTGATCGACCAGAAGCTCGCGACCGTGGTCGATCGGATAGAAGCCGAATTCGCCTCAGGTCGCCTGCCCTAGTCCTTGTTGCGGCTGTTGCGACGGGAGCGCCGCCAGGTGCTCCACTTTCGACTACCGCGAAGCACCGAATTGTTCACCGGGCCCTGCAGAAACGGCAGGTCCAGCGCCAGCAGGAGCAGCCCGAGGGGAAGCATCCAGATTCCGAGCACGGGCAGGAAGCTGAAGATGCCGCCAAAGATCAGCAGGACGCCGAGCGGAATGCGGAACCAGCGGGACTGGGGACGGCGCAGATACTGAAGCAAGCGGGCCGCGACGGGCACGCGCCGCTCGAGGCGGTTGAACAGTCGGTCGAGGCGGGCCCGGCTCTTGTC
>JAEZFJ010000067.1 GCA_023437755.1 Pseudomonadota bacterium | reverse complement strand
CTGCCGGTCACCGAGCGCATCACCGAAGAAAACCTCGGCGTGCCGCGTGAATACGCTGCCTTTGCCGTGCCGCTCGGGGCCACCACCAAGATGGATGGCTGTGCCGCGATCTATCCCGCGATCTCGGCCATCTTCGTCGCCCAGTTCTTCGGCATTTCGTTGGGGCTAGAGCATTATCTGCTGATCGTCTTCGTCTCGGTCATCGGCTCTGCCGCCACGGCGGGTCTCACCGGCGCCACCGTCATGTTGACGCTGACGCTCTCGACCCTCGGCCTGCCGCTCGAAGGGGTCGGCCTGCTGCTCGCCGTCGATCCGATCCTCGACATGGGGCGTACCGCGGTCAACGTCGCCGGACAGGCTCTGGTGCCGACCATTGTCGCCAAGCGCCAGGGCATCCTCGACCAGGCCACCTACAACCGAGGCGAGAGCGTCGAACATCTCGACGTCGAGCCCGAGGCCGTGCCGGCACAGTAAGCCGGCGTTCATTGCAGAGTTGAAAGGGAGGCTCCGGCCTCCCTTTTTCGTTCATCTCGCGCGCCGCACCCTCAGGCGCCGTTCATCGTCGTTCATCTTCCTGAACAGCAATTTCGTGTTGACACTAATTAGAGAAATATCTAATTAGAGAGACATAGAAGAACGATCGGGAAATTCGTGAGCATCAGCAAGGTCTTCGAGGCACTCGGCCATCCGGTGCGCCGCAAGGTTCTGGCCCTGCTCAAGGGCGGACCGAGATCGGCCGGTGAGTTGGCCGAGCACTTCGAGATCAGCAAGCCCACCCTCTCGGTGCACTTCAACAAGCTCAGGGAGGCCGATCTCGTTGCCGTGGAACGGCAGGGGACGAGCCTCATCTACCACCTCAACACCTCGGTGCTGGAGCAGGCACTGGCTGATGTTTTGACGCTGAAGGAACAGGACGAATGACGTTCAAGGAGATCGTGAGCCCGGTTGCACTGCTGGTCGCGGCGGCCCTGTTGCTCGCCATGGCCGTTGGCTTCCTCGTCGTCCCACCCGACGCCATCCTGCCGGTTCACTGGGGCCTGAGCGGCCAGCCGGACGGCTTCGCGCCCCGCGACATCGCCTTGGTGATGCCGGTCGGCATCGCGGCCGTGATCCTTGCTCTCTACCTCTTCATGGCCCGTTTCGGCGCGCGCGCACGGGTCGAACGCGGTCGCCACCTGCTGCGCGGGTTGTTGCCGGCGCTGCTGGGCCTGTTCCTGGTGATCGAGATCGGGATCGTGCTGATCGGGGCCGGTGCGGAGGTCGACATGGTGCGCATCCTCGTGCTCGGCTTTGGCGTATTGCTGCTGGTCATGGGCAACATGCTGCCCAAGACCCAGCCCAACCATTTCGCCGGTCTCCGGCTGCCGTGGATGATGAACGACCCTGCCGCCTGGCAGGCCGGGCACCGCCTGGCTGGAAGCACCAGCGTTGCAGCGGGCTTGCTGTTGATGCTGCTCGCTCTTGCAACAGGTGCGGCACCGGTGCTGTTCGTGGGGGTTCTCGTCGCGGTGCTGCTGCCCATCATCGTCGGCAGCTTCGCTGGCTGGAAGGTTAGCCGACGAGCTTGAGGGCAGGGCGCTTGCGGGCGGGTTTCACCTTGCCACCGCGGCCCCGCCGCACACCCGGCACATAGTTTGCCATCACGCGTTCGATAACGCCGATCGCCTTTTCCGCACCATCTTCCGCCCGCAGTCGCTCGGCAACTTCGGCGGCGTTGCGGCGGTAGCTTTCGTTGCCGGTGAGATCGATCAGGGCATCGGCCAGGATCTCGGCCGTCATCTTCCTCAGGCGAACCGGCTTCGGCCCACAACCGAGCTCATAGACGCGCCGACCCCAGTAGGGCTGGTCCATGGCCTGCGGCACCACGAAGGTCGGACGGCCAAGAAGGAGTCCCGCTGCAGTCGTGCCGGCGCCGCCATGATGCACGACGGCACTGACATAGCGGAACAACCGGTCATGCGGGGCCTTTTCCAGCGCGAACACGGTATCGGGCAATTCACGAGCGTCGATACCGCCCCAACCGCGGGCCACCACAGCACGGCCACCCCAGAGCTCCACCGCCTCCTTGAGGATGCGCGTGTTGCGCTCGGCGCCAAACGGCATGGAGCCGAAGCCGATATAGACGGGGGCCGGACCGGCAGCGAGAAACGCCTCGAACTCGGGCGAGGGCGTCCAGCCGCTATTGTCCTTGGTGCACCAGTAGCCGGTGATGATGGCCGTCTTCGGCCAGTCGCGCGGGCGCGGCGATACCGCAGCCGAGTAGGCATAAAGGGTCGTCAGCGGTGAGCCGTCCGTGTTGGTGAAGACCCCGCCCATGATGCGGGCGTCGAGCCCCATCAACTCGCGGCGCAGCTTGTTGCGCGGCAGGTTCCAATAGGCCTGCTGCACAGTTGCCGCGGTGTAGGAGAGCTTGTTGAGGGCCGGGCCGAGGTCGTCGGCCACGTAGTACATCGACAGCGGGAACTCGCTGGTGGAGTTCATCGGCTGCAGGGCGGTCATGATCGCCGGAACATCCAGCGCCTCGGCGATGTCGATGCCGAAGCTGGTGTTCATGTTGACGATGATGGCCTCGGCGCCCTGGCACATGGTCCAGGCATTGCGGGCCGCCGTGTCGCAGATCTGCTGGCCCTGGCGCAGCAGCGACGGGCCGTTGATGAGCATGGACGAGCTCATCGCATTTTCGAAACGGGAGTCGCGCAGGAAGGACTGGATGGACGGCCCCAGCGAGTGGAACTCGATGCCGTAGCTGGTGACCAGCGGCTCGAATTCCTCGGTGGCGCCGAGGACCACGGAGTACCCGTGGTGCATCAGGGCAATGCCTAAACCGATATAGGGCTGAACGTCGCCTTGCGTACCAATCGTAACCAGGGCGATGCGCTTCAAGATCGAACCTCACAGTGGCCGAGTGGCAATGAAGGTCGTGGCCCCCAGTGCCATTTACAACCCCCACTCGAGGATTTATGAACGGCCTTGTCGATAACCGGTTTCATTACAAAACTCGGGTTTGAAGGGCAAGAGACATGCCGTCTGCGTACACTGACTTCTCGGCTGGAGCCATGCTCGCCGCCAGTGTCGCGGTCGCCTTCGCAGCGGCCGCCGCCGCAGCATACGCCCGCTAGCTCTTCCCGATGGCCGCGCCAGGCGCGGCCGGGAAGAGCCGAATAGAGCCAGCACCCGGCAAATTCGTCGGGTTTAACCCCGTTTGAACCACAATTCCGCGACTATCCTGCGCTCCGAAGCGCTGCAGTCGCTCCCGGACTCCGAGGATTCCCATGACCGAAGATTTTCACCGCATCCGCCGCCTGCCTCCCTACGTGTTCGAACACATCAACCCCATCAAGGCGAAGGCCCGGGCGAACGGCGTCGACATCATCGATCTGGGCATGGGCAACCCCGACCTGCCCACTCCCGAGCACATCGTGAACAAGCTCAAGGAGACGGTGCTCGACCCGCGCACGCACCGCTACTCCACATCCAAGGGCATTCCGGGTCTCCGCAAGGCCCAGGCGAGCTACTATGGCCGGCGGTTCGGCGTGAAGCTCAACCCAGACACCCAGGTGGTGGCCACGCTCGGTTCCAAGGAAGGCTTCGCAAACATGGCGCAGGCGATCACTGCGCCGGGCGACGTGGTGCTGGTGCCGAACCCGACCTATCCGATCCACTCCTTCGGCTTCATCATGTCGGGCGGGGTGGTGCGCTCGATGCCGGCGGAGCCCAACGAAGACTTCATGCGCTCGCTCGATCGCAGCGTACGCCATTCGATTCCCAAGCCGATCGCCCTGGTTCTGAACTATCCGGCCAACCCCACCGCCTACACGGCGGATCTCGATTTCTACGCCGAGGTGGTCAGGTACTGTAAGGCCCACGACATCCTCATCCTGTCGGATCTGGCGTACTCCGAGATTTATTTCGACGACGTGCCGCCGCCGTCCATCCTGCAGGTGCCGGGCGCCATCGACATCGCCGTGGAGTTCACCTCCATGTCGAAGACCTACTCGATGCCCGGTTGGCGCGTCGGCTTCGCCGTCGGCAATGAGCGTCTGATTGCGGCGCTCGGCCGGGTGAAATCCTATCTCGACTATGGTGCCTTCACCCCGATCCAGGTGGCGGCCACCGCTGCGTTGAACGGTTCGGACGACGTGATCGAGGAAGTGCGCAAGGTCTACAAATACCGGCGCGACGTGATGG
>JAEZFJ010000193.1 GCA_023437755.1 Pseudomonadota bacterium | reverse complement strand
GGACCAGGATGGTCATCCACATGGCCGACTCCAGGTGGTTCGGCAGCCGCGTCCAGGCCATGGCGCCGACGCAACTCAGGAGCGCGAACAGCATCATCGCTTCCTCGCGCACGCCAGCCCATGCCGCGCCGGCAGGCGCCTTCGTCTTTCCGGACGGCTTCACTGCCGGCGCCGGTAGGGCCGTGGCGCCTGTGGCCGAGGCCGCGTCGGCTCCGGCGCTTTCTGCCGGGGCTGCTTCGGCGCTGCTCTCGGCCCCCTGGGCGGCGCGGTCGTTGGCGCCTTTCTCGGTGATCTCGAAGACGGCCGTCTTGTTCCAGAGCCCGGCGAACACGCCCTGGGCGATGCCGTGCGACAGCGCCATGCCGGCAAGCGCGGAGCCAAGCACGTCCGGCAGCGAGCACTTCACCCGCCGCATGTAGAGCAGCGGCCCCATCAACGCCTTGCAGACGAAGAAGACCATCAGCGGCACCATGAACAGCTGGATCGGCAGGCTCAACAGGTGCGGCCAGCCGACGATGCCGATAGTCCACGCCATGGCGCCGAAGGCGAACACCAGGTGCAGCGCGTCACCGATCCAGGAGAACCAGCCCGCGACGAAGTGGTAGCGCTGGCCGGCATCGACGTTGCTGCGGCCGAACAGCGTCCGCGTGTGCGCCTTGAGGATCTGCATCGCGCCTTGCGCCCAGCGCCGGCGCTGCTTCTTGAAGGCGTAGAAGGTGTCCGGAGTCAGGCCCCGGCCCATCACCTCGTCGACATAGACGGTGGAGTAGCCGGCATCCATCAGCCTCAAGCCAAGTTCGGCATCCTCGCAGATGCACCACTCCGACCAGTTGCCGTGGCTCTTCAGGGCGTCGGCGCGCACCAGCGTCATCGTCCCGTGCTGGATGATGGCGTTGCGCTCGTTGCGATGGTGCATGCCGATGCGGAAGAAGCCGTCGTACTCGAAGTTCATCATCCGGCGGAACAGCTGGCGGCCCCAGGTGCGATGTGCCTGCGGACACTGGACCACCGCCGTCTTCGGATCCTCGAAGTGCGCGACCAGGTCTTTCAGCCAGCGGCTGACCACCACGTAGTCCGCATCCACCACGCCCACGATCTCGGCCTGCGGGCTGGTCTGCTGCAGGGCGAAGTTGAGCGCGCCGGCCTTGTAGCCAGGCCACTTGGGCAGGTGGAAGAACTTGAAGCGGTCATCCAGCGTCGCCATGAAGGCCTCTACCGGCTTCCACAGGCGCTCGTCGCGGGTGTTGTTGTCCACCACCAGCACTTCGTAGTTGCCGTACTCCAGCCGCGCGAGGCTCTTGATGGTGGCGATGACCATCTCGGGCGGCTCGTTGCAGCAGGCCAGGTGGATCGACACCATCGGCTCGCGGGCGCCGGCCGGCAGCGGCTTGCGGCCGAAGCGGCGGCGCAGGTTGCCGGGCCAGAACATCTCGGCGAACTCGAAGCCGTTGGCCAGCAGGATGGCCGCCATGGCCACCAGCGACGGCCCGAGGATGAACACGAAGATCCAGTCCATCGGCCGCATGTAGTAGTCAAACGGAATTGCCAGCAGCCAGATGAACAGGGAGATCACCGACTGCAGCGCGACGCCGAACAGGATCCGGCTGGGCATCCGCAGGCGATAGAACTTCACCATGAACCAGATCAGCGCGAGCATGCCCAGGGTGGACGACAGCGCCGCCTTGGTCTTCCAGTTCGCATCCGTCTCGATCGGGCCGAGCATCTCGAACTTGGGATTGCGATCGGCGTCGAGCATCCCCCAGTAGGGGCCCGCGCGTCCCTCGTTGTCGATCTTCCAGGGCTGGTCGATCGCCTCCATGATGAAGTAGTCGAGGTTGCGGGCCTGTGCCCTGACCAGGAACTCGCGCAGGAACTGCGCCTGGTGCGCCGGCGACGCGTACGAACCCTGCCGGCGATCACCCTGGCTGGGCCAGCCTACCTCGCCGATGACGATCTTCTTGTTCGGGAACTTCTCCTCGATCTGGCGCAGGCGGTCGAACGAGTAGTCGAGGGCATCCTTGACCGGCAGGCCTTGCCAGTACGGCAGCAGGTGGACGGTGATGAAGTCGACATTGGCCGCCAGCTCCGGGTAGCGCAGCCACACGTGCCACGGCTCGGCGGTGGAGACCGGCTTGCGGGTGAGCCGCTTCACCTCCCGGATCTTGAGGATCAGCTCCGCCGGCGTGAAGGCGCCGTGCAGGATCTGCTCGTTGCCGACGATGATGCGTTCGATGCTGCTGTTGATGCGCACCGCCTGCTCGATGGCGCGGATCTCCTTCTGGTTGTTCTCCTCGCGTGAGTCGAGCCAGACGCCTGCGGTGACGTAGAGCTGGTTCTGCTCCGCCAACGCCGGAATGGCGGGAAGCTCCGCCGAGCTGTAGGTGCGGATGCGCGTCGTGTGCTGCGCAAGCACGCCCATGTCGTGCTGGATCGCCTCGTAGCTCGGGAACTTCTGCTCGAGCGGGGTGTCCCAGCGACCGAAGGCGTTGTAGGCAAGGCCGGAGATCTGGCCGTAGAAGCCGGGCGCGAAGACGGTCGGATTGGTGCGATCCCAGGCGACGAAGTTGCCGATGGCGATGCCGGCGGCGAGCGACAGGGCGCCCAGCAATGCGGCGATTCGCGATCCCGAGGTTGCCCGGGAGCGTGGTCTCACGTCGGCATCCGGAGCGCTGCTGGCGGTCCTGGCGTGGGCGTGGTCGTCACGGTGTCGATACATGGCCTTCCTGCTGTTCGAACGAATGTTCATCGGACTGGTGTTCTGCGACGGCGGATGCGCAGATGACGGTGGATTGCTGTTGACGCTTGGCTTCACATGTCGGCAATAGAACGCAACAAAACGACCTCCCAGAAACGACTTCGGCCGATCGTTGCCGATCGGCCGTCGTCTCGCCGTGGCCGGCTGACGCCGGCC
>JAEZFJ010000470.1 GCA_023437755.1 Pseudomonadota bacterium | reverse complement strand
GAGGCGAGCCCCTTGCCCAAAGAAGAAACCACGCCACCGGTGATGAATACGTACCGAGCCATGGGCGCTCACCTTAATCACATCGTCTTCGATTCGGAGAGCCGCAGCGCGGCTACCCACACAAAAGAAGAAGGGGATGTCACCATCCCCTCCCTCACCCGGCGCATCGGCGGCGGTCAGTTCGTAGCCGGCGCTGCCGGCTGTTGTTCCGCAGGAGCGGGCGCCTCGGGAACCGGAAGGTCGCTGGCGTTATCCGCGGCCGGAGCGGTGGCTGCAGGCGCAGCGGGAGTAGCCGGAGTTGTTGCAGGTGCGGGGGCCGCAGGTGCGGGGACGGGCAGGTCGGAGCTGCGGTCGCCTTGAAGGGCATTCAGCGCATCGAGGACCGTGGCCGGCGCTTCGCCGTCCTGCGTCTGCACGGCGCGATCAAGAATGGTCGAGGTGCTGCGATCGAGCTCGCTCATGATGGTCAGTCCGATGGCGGTGGCAAAGAACAGAGCCGCCAGAATGGCCGTGGTGCGGGTCAGCAGGTTGGCCGAGCTGCGGGCGGTCATGAAGCCGCCACCGCCACCGCCGATGCCCAGCGCGCCACCCTCAGAGCGCTGCAGCAGGATCACTGCGATCAGCGCCAGCACGATGAGCAGGTAGGCCACAATCAGGACGTTTGCCATCGGGTCCTTCGTATCGTCGTCAAGAGATGCGGCGTCATACACGCCTCAAGCAGTGAATGCCAGAGGCCGGCGGGAAAAACCGCCGAGCCTCCGGCCCACTCGTTCAGACCGCCGAGATAATGGTGTAAAAGTCTTTTGCCAAGAGGCTGGCGCCACCGACGAGACCCCCGTTGACGTTTTCCAGGGACAGGATCTCGCGTGCATTCATCGGCTTCATCGACCCGCCGTACAGGATTCGCGTCGTCTGCCCCGCCTCACCAAAACGTTCCACCAGGTGCTGGCGGATGCTGGCGTGCATGCGAGCGATCTCCTCATTGGTGGGCGTGCGACCGGTTCCGATCGCCCATACAGGCTCATAGGCCACGATCGCCCCGTGTTGACCCGCGGCATCCGGAATCGAGTCAGCGAGTTGCCGCGCCACTACGGATTCGGCATCACCACTGTCGCGTTCGGCCTCAGTCTCGCCGACGCAGATAATGGGCTTGAGCCCCGCGCCCATCGCGGCTTCCGCCTTGGCGCGAACGAGATCATCTGTCTCGTTGTGCTGGGTACGGCGCTCCGAATGTCCCACGATGACGAATTGCGCGCCCGCGTCGGCTAGCATGCCGGCGGAGATTTCGCCGGTGTGGGCCCCCGAGGCTGCAGGGTGACAATCCTGACCTCCGGCAAGAATGCCGCTGGTCGCCCCGTTCGAGGCGACAGCGTGGAGGATAGTGGCAGGAGGACAGACAACGACCAACGCACGCGGCGCCTCGCCCGTGGTCAGCAGGCTTGCCAAGGCGGAAATTTCCTCAAGAGAGGCACGCAAACCGTTCATCTTCCAGTTCCCTGCGATGAGCGGCGAAATCGTGGTGGTCACTGTTTGCTCCTCTATACCTCTTGCACCGGCAACGGCTTTGCCATAACCCCGCAAGTCGACTTTGGCTATGCCGGCCGCACGGATGGACGGGCGTCGGCGCAACTGGAACGTTGTCACATGCTCGATGGTTTGCGCGCGTTTGCAAAATCCTGGCCCGGCCGGATTATGGGCGCGTTGCTGCTGATCGGCCTCGCAGGCTTCGGCATCAACAACGTCATTCTCGGCTTTGGCACCAATACCGTGGCGCGGGTCGGCAACGAAGACATCACCGCCAACGAGTTCCTGCGCGCGTATCAGAGCCAGGTGAACCGGGTGGCACAGCAGATCGGCTCGGTCCCGTCCCCGCAGGACGCAGTGAACTTCGGCATCCCCACCCTGACGCTGCAGCAGCTGGCGCAGGACGCGGCACTTGATCAACTGGCGACGCGCTTCGGACTCGGCGTTTCGGAGGCGAAGCTTGCTGAAATGGTGCGGGAGGATCCGTCCTTCCGGGGCACGCTCGGCACGTTCGATCCTGCCTCGTTCGAGCAGGTGTTGCGGGCGAGCGGCATCACCGAGGCGGAATACTTCGAAAACCAGACCGCGGCGGCCCGCCGCCAGCAACTCGTATTGAGCCTGTTCGGCGAGACGGGCCTGCCGGCCGCCGGCACCGAACTGATCAACGCCTATGTGAACGACCAGCGCACGATCGAGTACTTCGTGCTAAACGCCACCAGCCTGCCGAGCCCTCCGGAGCCGACCGAACAGGAACTGGCGACGTACCTGGAAGAGCATCAGGCCGAGTTCCGCACTGTCGAAACCCGCCAGACGCAGATGCTGGTGCTGTCGCCGACGACACTGGCGGCCGCCAAGACCATCTCCGACGAGGCCATTGCGGCCGAGTATGAGCGCACGCGCGACGGTCTTGCACAGCCGGAGCGCCGCACAATCGAGCAGGTGGTGCTGAACGCAGATCAGGCTGCAGCTTTCGAAGCTGGACAGGCCGCGGGCACGCCGTTCGCGCAGCTCGTGGCCGATGCCGGCCTTACGCCGACATCGCTCGGCACCCTAGCCCAAAGCCAGGTAACCGATCCGGCGCTGGCGGCGGCTGCCTTCAGCCTGGAACCAGATGGCTTCACCGTCATTGAGGGTGTCGCCGGCCGCCGTGCAGTGCACGTGTCGGCAATCGAGCCGGGCGGCACCCCCTCGCTGGAAGAAGCGCGGGCGGACATCGAAGCGCGGCTCGCGCTGGCCGAGGCTCGCAACGAGATCGCCGACATTCAGGACCAGGTGGAAGAACTGCGGGCCGCGTTCCGGCCGCTGACAGAGATCGCCGAGCGGTTTGGACTCGACCTCTTCCAAGCTGGGGTCACCGCCGGCGGTGCCGAACTGGAGATCATTCCCGGGATTGGGCCCGAAGATCGCGCCCGGCTGGCTCAGGCGATCTTCACCGCTGAAGAAGGCGATCTGACCGCCGCGGTGCCGATGACCGGAAACAGCAATGTCTACTTTGAGCTGGAGGCGGTGGAACCGGCTCGAGACCAGACGCTGGATGAGGTTCGCGACGAGGTGGCGGCCGCACTGACGGCCGAACGGACCAACGATGCCCTGCTGGCCGCGGCTGAAGAGGCGGTGGCGCAGGTACAGGGGGGCACTGCCCTGGCCGACGTCGCCGTCAGCTACAACACCTTTCCGCAATTGAGCACGCCCTTTACCCGCTTCGGTTCGCCAGACGGCACTATCGATGGCACGATCGCTGCCGCGGCGTTCGCGGGGGGGGCCGAACTCGTGGACACGGCGGTCAGCGAAGACGGCAGTGTCACTGTCTTCCAGGTCACCAGTGTCAGCCCCGCCGATGCGACGCTCGAGCCCGCTGTAGTCGACAGCCTAGACCAGGAGGCCCAGATCGGGCTCTATGGCGAGTTCGTGGCCGGCGTTCGTGACGACGCCGGATTGCGGATCAACCAGCAGGCGCTGAACGAGGCGCTGGCAATCACCGGCGCCACGCAGTAGCGCCCCTCATCCCGAAAGAAGCCACCATGGCCGACGACGTCTTTCAGCGCTTTTCCGAGCAGTACGATGCCGGGAAATCGCAGATCGTCTGGCGTCGCGTGGTGGCTGACCTCGAGACGGCGATGGGCACCTATCTAAAGCTCTCGAGGGGGCGGAGCCACACGTTCCTGTTCGAGTCCGTGCAGGACGGAAGCACCCGCGGACGCTATTCGATCATCGGCCTGTTGCCGGATGTGGTCCTGAAGGTTGAAAACGGCACCGCCTCGATCAATCGGTCGGCGCAAATCGATGCGAACTCTTTCGAGCCGCTGGCGGAAAAGCCGCTGGATGCATTACGCCTGCTGGTTGGCGAGAGCCAGATCGACATGCCAGCCGGTTTGCCGCCACAATCAGCGGGGGTGTACGGCTTCCTTGGCTACGAGATGGTCCGCTATATGGAGGTGCTGCCCAACAGCAACCCCGACGAGTTGAGCCTGCCCGAGGCCACGCTGATCCGGCCGTCCCTGCTTGCCATCTTCGATACGGTGAAAGACGAACTCTACATCACCGCGCCGGTCTATGTGCGTGCGGGGGTGAGTGCGCGTCAGGCCTACGAGGGCGCAGAAGCGCGGATCGATGAGGCAGTCGCCCGGCTGAACCAAGCGCTGCCAGCGGCCCCTGCCCTGCCCGACCTCGAGACCCTGGAAGTCACCAGCAACACCAGCCCAGACGCTTATTTCCGGATGGTTGCGCGGGCAAAGGACTACATCGCGGCCGGCGACATCTTCCAGGTGGTGCTGAGCCAACGCTTCGAGGCCGAGTTCAGCCTGCCGCCAACGGCGCTGTATCGCGCGCTGCGCCGGACCAACCCAAGCCCCTATATGTACTTTCTCGATTTCGGAGACTTCGCCGTCGCGGGGTCGAGCCCGGAAATCCTGGTGCGGGTGCAGAACGGGCAAGTCACGATCCGACCCATCGCTGGCACTCGCAAGCGCGGCTCGACGCCGACGCGCGACCAGGAGCTGGCGGCAGAGCTGCTGAGCGATCCGAAGGAGCTGGCTGAACACCTGATGCTGCTCGACCTCGGCCGCAACGATGTCGGCCGGGTGGCAAAAATCGGGTCGGTGAAGGTGACCGACAAATTCTTCCTCGAATACTATTCTCACGTGATGCACATCGTATCGAACGTGGTGGGCGAACTCGACCCTCAGTACGACTTCGTCGATGCGCTGGCCGCCGGCTTCCCGGCGGGCACCGTATCCGGCGCGCCCAAGGTGCGGGCGATGGAGATCATCGACGAGCTCGAGACCTCCCGTCGCGGCATCTATGGCGGCTGCGTGGGTTATTTCGGGGCGGACGGGACCATGGACACCTGCATCGTGCTGCGCACCGGCATCGTCAAGGG
>JAEZFJ010000427.1 GCA_023437755.1 Pseudomonadota bacterium | reverse complement strand
GAAGGCCAGTGCGCGACGCACTCTATGTCGCCGCGCTGCCGGCCATCCGCTACGATCCAGCCATCAAAGCCTTCTACACAAGCCTGCGGGCCAGAGGAAAACCCGGAAAGGTCGCCCTCGTCGCCGTCATCCGGAAAATGCTCATCATCCTCAACGCCCGACTCCGAAACAACAACCCAGCCGCCCTTGACGGCTAACACCGTTGCTTTTCTTTTCAATCCGTTACGCTACCTTGGCTGCATGCGAACGGCGGTCTTCCCCACAGGCCTGGGTGAGTTCGGCATCGGCTGGACCGAGGCCGGCATCTGCCGCCTGCTGCTGCCTGACAGTGCCCCCGATCGCCTTCGCCAGCAACTCGGCGGCGAACCTGCCATCCCCCCGCCAGCGATTGCCGACACAATCAGTCTGATCCAGCTCTACGCCGAGGGTGAGCGCGTAGACCTCGCTTCGGTCCCGCTCGACCTCGCTCGCCTTCCCGAGTTCCACCGCCGCGCCTACGCTCTCCTGGTGGAGATTGGCTACGGCGAGACAACCACTTACGGGGCAATGGCGCGTCAGTTGGGGGGCGTCAGCCTGTCCCGAGCCGTGGGGCAGGCGATGGGTGCCAACCCGATCCCGCTGATCATACCTTGCCACCGGGTGCTCGGTGCGAACGGAAGTCTGGGCGGTTTTTCCGCGCCCGGCGGTAGCGACAGCAAGCGGCGGCTCCTCCTGCTGGAAGGCGCCCGCACCAGCGTCGCGCCGGCAGCGCAACTGGCACTGGACTTCTAACGATCATGGGCTTCGTCTTCACCACCCGCAGCGACACTGCCGGCCAGGTTCGGCGCATCGCGCTTGAGCAGGCCGACAAGGCGCTGCGCGATGCCGAGGAAATGGCGGAGGGCTTCGACGCCACCGTTCACCGCATCCGCCGTCGCTGCAAGCGGCTGCGCGGTCTCCTCCGGCTCATCCGTCCAGCCTTCGACGGGTACTCGCGCGAGAACACCACCATCCGCGACGCTGCCGCCGAACTTTCCGGGAGCCGCGACGCGAAGGTGGTGCTCGACACCTTCGACGCCTTGTTCGCCGACGGGGCACTGTCCCTGTCGGTGGAGAGCCGCGAATCTGTGCGCGCTTTGCTGCGACCGCCTGAAGGCTCAGTGTCCGAGCAGCATGCCCGCGCGGTGCTGGAGGATTTCACCGCACGCATGCGCCCGCTGCGCGACCGTATAGCCGACTGGGATCTCGACGGGAATGGCTTCGGGCTGATCGAGGACGGGCTGGAAGCGACGTACCGAACGCTGCGCGAGGATTTCGCCACCGCGGCCCGCTCCGGGGACGCCGAAGACCTGCACGAGTGTCGAAAGGCGGTCAAATACCACTGGCATCACGTGACCCTGCTGGAGAGGGCGGCCCCGCACGTCTTGTCAGCACAGCGAGCGGCCCTCGACAAGCTGGGGGAGCATCTGGGGGATCACCACAACCTGGCTGTCCTGGCGGACCGTCTGGGCACCGGCGACGGCGCGCTGGACAGGTCCGTCATCAAGGGTGTTCATGCAGCTGTCACAAAGCGCCAGCATGATCTTGCGGAAGTCGCGCTTGAACTGGGCGCGCAACTGACAGCTGAGCGGGCGGGAGCCGTGCGGGATCGCTTCGCTGCCTACTGGCGTCTGCGGCCGGAGCGCTGAATGGGCCGTGAAATCGAGCGGAAGTTCCTGGTGACCTCCGATGCATGGCGGCCGCTGGTCACCCGCAAGGAGGTGATCCGACAGGGCTATCTTTCCTCCAATGCCAAGGCGACCGTGCGGGTGCGGCTCCTGGGCAGCGATCGCGCCGTGCTGACCCTCAAGGGCGCAACCGAAGGCATATCCCGCGCAGAGTTCGAATATCCGATCCCCGTCGCGGACGCGGTCGAACTCTACGCTATGGCCGAGCCGCACACGATCGGTAAGGTGCGCCACCTGGTGCCGTTCGGTGGCCTTACATGGGAAGTGGACGTCTTCGAGGGGCGGCATCAGGGGCTGGTGGTTGCGGAGGTCGAACTCGATCACGCTGATCAGCAGGTGCCATTGCCCCCCTGGGTGGGGCGGGAGGTCTCGGACGACGACCGCTACTTCAATGCCAGCCTCTCGCGCGCAGCGGCGCCGCCACAACTGGCGCCTTGACCTCGCCCGACGGTGTTGTCGCAGCAGTTGAACGGTTGGTGACAGCAGCCCAACCACCTTCTATGGAAAAGTCATACTTTTCCTGTGGGCGGCGTTCGTGACCAAGCCAAATCCTCGCCTCGCCATATGCCTGGCCACGGTGGCTCTTGCCGTGATGGCCGCCATGTCGGCGGCCATCCATGAAGCTGCCAAGGTGGCGCCCACCGGACAACTGATCTTCTGGCGCAGTGCCTTGGCGCTGCTGCCGATCGTCTTCTACATGGCGCTTCGCCGCGAACTCCTCCCGGCGTTCCGTACCCGTTACCCCCACAAGCACCTGATCCGCGGCCTGCTCGGCTGCGCGGTGATGTTCTTCTCCTTCGTATCTCTGGCTTACCTGTCGGTCGGTCTCGCCACGGCGCTGAGCTATCTTGCGCCGGTGCTGTCCATCGCCGCCGCGATGGCATTCCTGCGGGAGCGCCCGGGCCGGGTGGTTTTCACTGGCGTGGTCCTGGGCTTTGCCGGCATCCTGCTCATGCTCTTTCCGGCGCTGGTCGGGCAAGAGGTACGAGAGGGCGCGCTTATCGGTATCGCCGCTGGTGTCGCGATGGCGGCGACCAACGCCCTGTCCCGCGTGCAGGTGAAAGATCTCACCCGCACCGACGCACCCTCCAGCGTCGCTCTGTCTTTCGCCGTCATCTGCAGCATCGTGGGGCTCGGGACGGCACCTTTCGGTTGGGCGGCGCTGGAGTTCAAGACCACCCTCCTGCTCGCCGGAGCAGGGCTTCTGGGTGGCATCGGTCACATCCTGATGATGGAGGCCATTGCCCGGGCGCCCGTTTCGGTCCTCGCGACATACGAGTATACCGGCATCCTCTGGGCCTTTGCGTTCGATGCGCTCCTGCTCGGGGTAGCGCTGGATGCATGGGTGGTGGCGGGTGCGCTGGTGGTGGTCGCGGCGGCAGTTCTGGTGGCCTATGGCCAGGGGCAGTTGGCGGTGAAACCCGGCGCTACTGCCAGCGCCGGAAGCTCTTCAGGTGCTCCAGGTTCTTCAGCACCGTCCGGGTGATCTTGTCGACGCTGTCGGTGATCGGCACCGTAAGCACATTCTCCGTCGCCGGATCGGGGACCTCCAGCGTCGCGAACTGGCTATCGAGCAGTGCGGCCGGCATGTACTCGTGCTGGCGCGTCGCCATGCGCGAGGCGATCAGTTCCTTGCTGCCTTGGAGGTGGACGAACAGGACCGGCTCACCGGCCTGCTCTACCAGATAGTCGCGGTAGATCCGCCGCAGCGCCGAACAGGCGCCAACGGATACGCCTTTTGGGTCCGCAGCTTCGCGCAGCGCCTTCGCCAACCGCTCGAGCCAGGGCCAGCGATCTTCGTCCGTGAGCGGCGTGCCGGCACGCATCTTCTCGACATTGGCAGCGGGGTGGAACTGGTCGCCATCCAGAAATGGCGCATGCAGTTGTCGGGCGATCGCCTGTCCGGCAGTCGACTTGCCGGAGCCGCTCACCCCCATGACGATGATGATCCGAGCTGGGACAAGCGACATGGCTACACCGTCGCCGTGAAGCCGCCATCCACATAAAGGATGTGGCCGTTGACGAAGCTTGCTGCCGGCGACGCCAGGAAGACGACGGAGCCGCCAAGTTCTTCCGGCTCGGCCCACCGACCCATTGGCGTGCGCTTTTCAACCCAGGCGTTGAATTCCGGGTCGGCGATCAGCGTCGCGTTGAGATCCGTCTTGAAGTAGCCCGGAGCCAATGCGTTGACGTTGATACCGTGCTTGGACCATTCCGTGGCCATGCCGCGGGTCAGGTTTCCCACGGCAGCCTTGGCCGCAGCATAGGGCGTGGCGGTCGGGCGGGCCACATTGGTCACGATAGAGCACAGATTGATGATGCGGCCGAACCGTCGCTGCATCATGCCCTTTACCACCGCTTTGCTGACCATGAAGGTGGCGGTGACATGGGTCGTCAGCAATTGCTCGAACTTGTCGACGGGGAAGTCTTCAAGTGGCCCCCGCACCTGCTGGCCGGCGTTGTTGACCAGGATGTCGATCGGCCCAATCTCGCTGTCGCAGTGCGCGATTGCCTCGGCAACGCTCTCTTCGCTGGTCACGTCGAAGGCGAGCGCCTTCACCGTGGCGCCGCTCCGCGCGAGTTCCTCTGCGGCGGCACCCAGAGCTTCCGGGTCGCGCCCATTG
>JAEZFJ010000385.1 GCA_023437755.1 Pseudomonadota bacterium | reverse complement strand
GGTACCAGTAGAGCAGCATCGAGCCGAGGCTCGCCATCAGCCGGTCAGCAATGGTGCGTGCGTCCGGCTCATTGTGATCTTTCGGCTCCGGCAGGGTGCAGCCCAGCGCCGACACGCCGGTGCGCATCACATCCATCGGATGCGCCGCCGCCGGCAAGGCCTCGAGCGCTGCCCGCACGGACTGCGGCAGCCCGCGCATCGCCTTCAGCCGCTGCTTGTAGGCCTTCAGCTGCGCTGCCGTCGGCAGCGTGCCGTGGACCAGCAGGTGCGCCACCTCCTCGAACTCGCTCGATTCAGCAAGATCGAGAATGTCGTAGCCGCGATAATGGAGGTCGTTGCCGGTGCGGCCGACCGTGCACAGTGCGGTATTGCCAGCGGCAACGCCGGACAGCGCCACCGATTTCTTGGGCTTGAAGCCTGGTGCTTCGCTCATGCTCGTTCCTCCCGCAGCCTTGAGCTGCCACTACCGCTTACCAAAACTCGGTGTCACCCCGGCCTTGAGCCGGGGCCCATCTTGAGATCTCGGGATGGAGCCCCGCTTGCGCTGGGATGACATCGGTTGTGTTCAATTCGCGACCATTCGCTAGAAAATACCCTTCGGCGCCTCGGCACCGAGCTGATCGGCTGTCACCACGAAGTTGAGCTGCAGCACCTCGGCCGCGGTCAGCGTCGGCAGCCGCTCAACCAGCGAGAGGAACCGGTCCTGCTCCTCGCGCGACACGATGCCCTCGGCCAGCGTACGGAACTTCTCGACGTAGTTCGGCCGCTTGAACGGCCGGGCCCCATTCGGATGTGCATCGGCGACGCCCAGCTCGTCGACCACCGTCGAGCCGTCTTCTAGAGTCACGATCACCTGGCCGCCAAAGGCCATGTCGTCCCCCTTGGCGTGGTAGCGCCTGGTCCATACGGGGTCTTCCTCGGTGGTGATCTTGTGCCAGAGGGCGACGGTCTCGGGTCGCTTAGCGCGCTCGGGCGCATAGCTCTTCACATGGTGCCAGCCGCCATCCTCCAGGGCCACCGCGAAGATGTACATGATCGAGTGGTCCAGCGTTTCGCGGCTGGCGTTCGGATCCATCTTCTGCGGGTCATTGGCGCCGGTGCCGATCACATAGTGGGTGTGATGGCTGGTCTTGATCAGGATCGACTTGATCTTCGTCAGGTCGCCGATCTTCGGACCCATGCGCTTGGCGAGGTCGATCAGCGCCTGGCTCTGGTACTCGGCCGAATATTCCTTGGTGTAGGTGTCGAGAATGGCGCGCTTGGGCTCGCCCTTCTCCGGCAGTGGCACATGGTAGCGCGCCGAGGGACCGGAGAGCAGCCAGGCAATGAAGCCGTCCTCGCCCTCATAGGCCGGGGAGGGAGCACCTTCGCCGCGCATGGCGCGGTCGACTGCCTCGATCGCCATCTTGCCCGCGAACGCCGGGGCATAGGCCTTCCAGGTGGAAATCTCGCCCTTGCGCGACTGGCGGGTGGTGGTGGTGGTGTGCAACGCCTGCTGGATCGCCTGGAAGGTCACTTCCGTCGACAGCCCCATCAGCGCACCGATGCCGCCGGCCGCGGACGGACCGAGATGGGCGATGTGGTCGATCTTGTGTTCGTGCAGGCAAATGCCCTTCACGAGGTCCACCTGGATTTCGTAACCGGCAGCAATGCCACGCACCAGCGCCGCACCGTCGAGCCCGAGGCTCTGCGCCACCGCCAGGATCGGCGGGATGTTGTCGCCCGGGTGGCTGTAGTCGGCAGCAAGGAACGTGTCGTGGAAGTCGAGCTCGCGCACCGCGACGCCGTTCGCCCAGGCGGCCCATTCCGGGGACACCTTGACGTCGTCGGCAAGGCCGAACACCGAAGCGCCCTTGGCCGATGTGTGACCCAGGGCCTGCGCCCGCGCCGAGCGGATCGGCCCGCGCGCGATCGAGGCTGCCGCCACCGCCGCATTGTCGATGATGCGATTGCCGATCATCTCGATGACGTCGTCCTCGACGGCAACCGGATCGGTCGCCACGCTCGCCAGCTTCCAGGCCAGCTGGTCCTCGCGCGGCAGCGGTTCGGCGGACTTGTAGGTGCGGACTTCGTGGATCTTCATTTTCCCCTCGCAGCGGGCGTGTTCGTGTGTTGGCGCCCTTCTACCCCTTCGCGGCTATCGGTCCCAAGCGAAACCTCCATGCCGTTTCGGCAAGAGGCCATCAGGCGGGCAGGAAGTCTCCGGCGGTGGCGGGCACCTCGCGCAGCCCGGCGGCGAAGCGGCGGGCGTTGCGTACATAACCCTCGGCCGAGTTCCTCAGCCGCTGGATGCCGGCCTCGTCGAGCTCACGGATCACTTTGCCGGGCGCGCCCACCACCAGCGAGTTGTCGGGAATCTCCTTGCCTTCGGTCACCAGCGCACCGGCACCGATCAGGCAGTTTCGGCCGATCCGGGCGCCGTTCAGCACCGTCGCGCCCATGCCGATCAGCGAGTTGTCGCCGATGGTGCAGCCATGCAGCATCGCCTTGTGCCCGACCGTGCAGCCTTCCCCGATCGTCAATGGAAATCCCATGTCGGTATGGAGCACCACGTTCTCCTGCACATTGCTGCGTGCCCCGATCACGATCGGCTCGTTGTCTCCCCGCGCCACCACGCCGAACCAGATGCCCGCCTCCGCTCGCACGATGATCCTGCCCACCAGCACCGCCGTCGGCGCAATCCAGGCAACATCCGGGTCGATCTCCGGGGCAATTCCATCAAGGGCATAAAGCGGCATCGGCAGGTCCTCCTGCCGCGAACCTAACGCGCTCCGGCGACAACTCCAACTGCGTCCGCGACTCACGCACTGACGCCATAAGCCTCCCGCATTTCCGCGATCTCCCCCAGCACCCGCGCAAACGCGCTCCAGTCGTCGTGATCCGCAATCGGCGCCCACACCGCCTCCATCTCTTCGATCAGCATGGTCCGCGGCCGCTCGCGGGCAAAATACGGGTGATCGAGGTTCAGGTCCTCCGCCGCCTCGAACCCTTCCAGCCCATTGGCGACCGCCCGGAAGCTCTCCCGCATGTAGAACTCGGCCGCGGGGCTGCGCGCCGCCCGTTCAGCGCTCAATCCCCCTCCGCGCCAGTCGAAGAAAAACTGTTCATACGGCGCCTTGCTTTCGTTCAGGAAGCCGAACAGCGCGTTCAGAAAGGCGCTGTCCTGCTCGGTGTCGCGGGGCTTCAGCCCCAGTCGCCGCAGCATCTGCCGCGGCAGTTCCGCCCGGAACACCGGCCACACTGTGTTCAGCACCGGCTCCAGCGCCTCGATGCTCGACAGCGGCACCAGGCACTCGGCCAGCCGCGTCAGGTTCCAGGCCAGCGTGTCTGGCTGGCGGCCGAAGCTGTAGAGCCCCGTCTCGTCGAAATAGGCGGCGGTGAAGGCGGGATCGTAGTGCGGCAGGAACCGCCACGGCCCGTAGTCGAAGCTCTCGCCGGTGATGTTGATGTTGTCGGTGTTGAGGACGCCATGCACGAACCCCGC
>JAEZFJ010000274.1 GCA_023437755.1 Pseudomonadota bacterium | reverse complement strand
CGCAGCGAGCACATGTTCTTCTCGCCCGAACGTATGGTCGCGTTGCGCCGCGTGAGCCTCAGCGAAGACGAGGACGACCGCAGCCGGGCAATCAACGGTCTGGTCGACTACCAGACCGGGGACTATTCGGCGCTGTTTGCAACCATGCACGGCCGGCCCGTGACGGTACGGCTGTTCGACCCGCCGCTGCACGAATTCCTGCCGCGCAGCGACGAGGACATCGATGAGACGGCCGCGCAACTGGGGCTCGCCGTGCGGGCGCTGCGGCTCAGGCTCGAGCGTATCGCCGAGGTCAATCCGATGCTGGGCCACCGGGGCGTGCGCCTGGCCATCACTTATCCCGAACTGCTGCAGATGCAGGTGCAGGCGCTGATGGCCGGGGTGAGAGGGGCCTCCGAACGCCAGAGCGAGCCGGTGGCCGTGGAAATCATGGTGCCGTTCGTGTCGACCGCTACCGAAGTCGCCTGGGTCCGGGAGCGGGTGAATGCCATCGTCGCCAATTCGGGTCTGCTGCGCACCGATCGGATGAAGCTCAGTTTCGGCACCATGATCGAGCTGCCGCGCGCCTGTCTGCGGGCCGGCGATATCGCCCAAATGGTGGATTTCATCAGCTTTGGCACCAACGACCTGACGCAATCGACCTTCGGCATCTCCCGCGACGATGCCCCGACTTTCCTCGCCCCCTACCAGCGCAAGGGCATCTATGAACGCGACCCCTTCGTCACCATCGACGAGAAGGGGGTGGGCGAACTCATCGGCATCGCCATCAGCCGCGGCCGGGCCGCCAACCCGACGCTCAAGATCGGCATCTGCGGCGAACACGCCGGCGACCCAACCTCGCTGCGGTACTTCTCGGGACTCGGTGTCGACTATGTCAGTTGCTCACCCTATCGTGTTCCTGTCGCACGGCTGACGCTTGCCCAGGCGTCTGCTTAACTGCGGGCAAGATGAGCCCTATATGAAGGGGACGAGGCCGCTGTTCCTGCGGCCGGGGGAAGGAGACGATCCGAGGTGAGAGTTCTGCCGGTTCTGCTGCTGGCGCCGGTGCTTGCGGCACCCAGCCTGCCTGCCACTGCCCAGACGGGTGTTTCGGTTTGCACCGCCATCGAAGGCGACGCTGGCAGGCTAGCCTGTTATGACGGATTGTTCCGCGACGCGCAGGCGGCCGCAGAAGGGCTCAGCGCAGTGCTCGAGTCCGAGCAGTTGATCCCGGCTCGCCCGACCGGACGGGCGCCCGCGACCATGACTGTGGCGTGCGCCGAAGGTGAGTTGACGGTGAGTTTTGCCTTCGCCGGCAACACCATGTCGGCCCTGGGTCGCGACGCCGGCATCACACTGCAGTACGATTTGCAGGCGGCGCGCAGCCGTACGCTGCCGGTGAACGAGGACAACACCGCGCTGGTGATCGACAATACACGCGACGCAGCGCAGTTTCTCGATGGGCTCGCCGGCGCCACCAACCTGACGGCACGGGTGACCCCGGTGAACTCACGCTCGTTGTCGGTGCGCTTCCGGGTTGATGCCTTTGTGCCGGATGTCGCCCATGTCAGGGCAGCCTGCGGCAGCTGAGTGCGACATATTCGCCGCTGTTCGAGCTTGCCGCACCGCGGCCACGGTTCGCTCATGTACTGGTCAAAGTCGCCGTTTACGCGCTGCTAACCCTAATCAGACAACATTCTGATCGTCGGCATTTTAGCGTCACTTTGGCCGGCCAGTAGTGTTGTGTAGTGTTGAGTAGCATTTTATGGCCCATTCCACCCGGCCTGTGGCGCAGTCGCGTCCGGTCAGAGCGGTTCGCCGACGCAGTCCCTTGTTCCGGTTGCTGGCGGCCGGGCTGGTTTCCAGCCTCGCCTATTCCGGACTGATGGCCGGCGGGATCGGATCGGGCACAGATCTGGTCGAGGACCTCCCGCGCGCGGTGAAAGTGGCGTCGGCTAGCCTTGCCCCGGCTGAGGCCGCTCCGGTTTCCACCAACGCTTTCGATCACCTGTTCAGCGCTGCGGCCTTCAGCGGCCCGAACCGCGCCGCCAAGACCGACCGGTACCGGCCGCCGGTGGATGTGCTTGCCTTTGCCAGCGGCTTCGAAGAGACCCGCCTGCAATTGGCGGCGCTGCGCAAACCCGCGGATCCAACCGATCTGGCCCAGTCGCGCCTTGCCGCGGCTGAAGATGCAGCTGCGGCTCCGCTTGACGACGGGCCGCGCATGTCGGTTGCCTCGATCAACCCGGCTGCGGCAGCAGCTCTCGATGCCATTGCGGGCATTGCCCCGCCCATGGTCAGCGCCACCAATCCGGTGCCGCTGACGCCCTCGGAACAGCTCGCCTACGCTCGCGCCAACACTCCGGCAACGGGCGCCTATAGCAGTGGCGAGGCGCTGCAAGTGTCGGACAAGGAAATGTGGTGCCTGTCGACGGCCATCTACTTCGAGGCCCGCGGCGAGAGCTATCGCGGCCAGGTGGCGGTGGCGCAGGTGGTCCTGAACCGCGTCAAGGACCGTCGCTACCCCGACACCATCTGCGGGGTGGTCTACCAGA
The DNA here is from genome assembly GCA_023437755.1 of Pseudomonadota bacterium. GTDB lineage: Bacteria > Pseudomonadota > Alphaproteobacteria > Rhizobiales > Devosiaceae > Devosia. The sequence continues at coordinate 2,249 of JAEZFJ010000274.1, read as the reverse complement.
ATCAGCACCGCCGCAACTCCTGCCAGTTCTCGTTTGCCTGCGACGGCATTCCCGAGAGCATCAACGACAGCAAGTCATGGGCACAGGCGCAGGACATCGCTCGCCGCTATACCGCCGGGGAACTTTATCTCACCGAGGTCGGCGACGCGACGCACTACCATGCCACCTATGTGCGGCCGGCCTGGGCCCCGCGCATGAACAAGGTCACCCAGATCGGGCTGCACGTCTTCTACAAGTTCAAGCGCGGCTGGCTGTTCGGCTAGCGGACGACAGCGCTCGAGATGTAGCGGAAGGAATCGCCGCCGGTCACGGCGAAGCCGCTCCAGCGGCCGTTGGCCCAGTAGGCGAACCTATTGGCAGGCACCCCCGCCGGCTCCACGCTGATGCCGGGGTATTGAACGTGCCGGGAGGTGAGGCCGTCGCTGGAGTAAACGCCGGTGGCGGTGGTGGTGATGGTCACATAGGTGACTTTACCACCCTCGATCTTCTTTACCGATGCCGTCGACAGCGGCTCGGTCGAAACCCAGTCCTCGTACTCGACGAAGAAGTCCTGACCGTCGAAACGGACCAGATTGTCAGGGTCGATTGCCGGCCCCGGCATCTCGTCAGCCATCACGACCCATCCCGGCCCGGTCGCCGCCAGAGCGGTCGCGCAGATCGCTCCCAGCGCCATTCCGATCAACATTCGGCGATCCGGTGTGTTCATGGCATCCGTCCCGTTTTGAGCCGCTTGCGGCAATCACGTTAACGGATCAGTAACCAGATTTATCCCTCGCGCAAAGTTCATCGCGCGGCAGGGTTAATTGGCACAGCTCACGCTGCGGCCGAGATCGCCTCGAAGGCAGCAACGAACCGGTCATGGGCCTCGCGGGTCGGCCAGGGGCGGATCAGGCGCTCGAAAAAGTCGAGTTCGAAGGCGGCGACACCGGGGGCGCCGAAAAACCTGCGGGCCTCGGATTCGGTGAATCCGGCAAGTTCCACTGCTTCATAGTAGGCCGCTTCCCGATCGGCCTTCTTGACCTGCTTCACCAGCGCCGCCGGCATGGCGGCGGGCAGGGAAAAGCGCAGGTAGATCGCCGACAGCAGGCGCTGCTCGACCAGCTTGTAGTTTCCACCCATTGCCGCCTTGAAGGGGGAGATGATGTCGCCCATCACGTATTCCGGGGCGTCGTGCAGCAAAGCCTGCAGTTGCGCAGTGGCGCCGGACTCCGGTTGCTGGGCGCGGAAGAGCTCGAGCACCAGCACCGAATGCTGCGCCACGGAAAAGGGGTAGTCACCGACCGTCTGGCCGTTCCAGCGGGCGACGCGGGCGAGGCCGTGGGCGATGTCGGAGAGTTCGACGTCGAGGGGCGAGGGGTCGAGAATATCGAGCCGTCGGCCGGACAGCATGCGCTGCCACGCCCTTTCACCTGCCTGTGCCATGAGTCCCCGTCGTCATTGCCTGTGCGCGGGAGCCTAGCGGAAGGCCCGACGATTCGGGAGTTCGGAGCGGCCGGCTAGTCCTCGGAAACGCTGTCGCCGAAGTGGTAGGTCGCCCACGGCGGCAACGAGAGGCCCACTGGCTTGTCGTTGACCGTCATAGCCGCCGGGTCGGTGATGCGGTCGAGCCGGAGAATCGCGACGGCGGTGCCGTTGACGACCTGGCCAATCGTGCCGGCTTCGCGGCCCCCCGCAACAACGGGGGTACCGGGTTCCCCCTCCACACCCGAGACGATCACCGGCCGGCGTCGGGCGGTGCCGCGATGCTTCATGCGGCTGACCACTTCCTGGCCGACATAGCAGCCCTTTTGGAAGTCGATGGCGTCGAGCAGATCGAGGCCCACATCGTGGGCGAACACATCATTGGCCGGGTAGTCATTGCCCTGGTGGGCGATGCCGGCGCCGATGCGCGCCTGATGATAGTGAGTGTCGTCCTGCACCCAGCCGGCGGCGGTTTCGACCGGCGCAATGACGCGGCAACCCAGATCGACCGGACCCTGCCGGTCCGTGTGGGCAATGCCGGTGGGCTCAGGGTCCTGCACGAACCCCACGCGGTGGGTGGCGCGGAGGTCCTCGATGTCGACCTTGGCGCGCAGGCGGTACATCCGCATGCGCTTGAAGAAGTCGTCGGCGACCGACTCGTGCACGTCGAGCCACAGGGCACCCTCGGCCCAGCCGGCAATGCCCTCGGCGAGGATCTTGCCCTGCGGCGACAGCAGCGCCCAGGCTGCGGCTGCCTCATCCTCTCCCGGACCCGGGATGTGCCCGGT
>JAEZFJ010000273.1 GCA_023437755.1 Pseudomonadota bacterium | reverse complement strand
ATCTTGCGCAGGCGCGTGGAGGTGCTTTCGAGCGTCGGCAGCGAGATCCGGCGCCGCGGCGTGGGCGGGGCAGGGTCAGGGGTGGTGGGCAACGGAATGGATGGCTGTGGTGCCGCATGGGCGCGCTTGGGGGAGCGGCGGCGTGGTGCCGCCGGCGTGTTCCGCTCCTTTGCGGCTTTGGCTGGCGCCCGCGCCATGATGTGAGTTCCCCGGACCTGCCGGAGTTTTTAGTGCGGATCACCGCCGGTGGGAATGGTCTCTCGCGTGGCGCGGATCACGTCGGCGATGCGCCCGAAGGTCGAGGCAAAGGGTGTCGCCTCCCGCCAGACCAGTGACAAGTGCCGTCCCGCACCGGGCTCACCCAGCCGATGGACGACGATGCGGGCGTCCGCGGCCTCCTTGCGCAACGAGATTTCGGGCAAGAGGGTCACGCCCTGGCCGTTGGCCACGAACTCGACGATGGTCGAGAGGGATGTCGCAGCGAAGGTGCGGGCAGCCGGATCGTTGTCGATGCTGCAGGCAGCGATGGCCTGGTCGCGGAAGCAGTGTCCCTCGTCGAGCAGCAGGATGCGCTCCGGCGCGAGGTCTGCGAGCGACACCGGTTCGCCGGTCGGCTCGCTGCGGCTGGTCGCCAGCACGAAAGGATCATGGAACAGCGCTACGCTGGCAAGCCGGACGCCATGCTCCGGCGGGGGCGTGCCGATCACAGCGATATCGAGGTTCCCGTCGGTCAACCCGTTGATGAGAGCCTCGGTGCGGTTTTCGCTGATGGTGAAAGACAGATGCGGCAGCTGCTGCGCGAGCGCCGGGAAGATGTCGGGGAGCAGGTATGGTGCCACGGTCGGAATCAGGCCGAACCGCACGGGGCGATCCGGCTCGGCGCGCCGGCGCACCGCGAAGCTCGACAGGGCTTCCGCTTCCTCCAGCACCCGGCGGGCGCGCGCGACGAACTCGGCACCGAACGGGGTAGGGCGCACGCCTTCCTTGAGACGGTCGAAGAGGCTGGTGCCGCAGGCTTGCTCCACCGACTGGATTTGCTGGCTCAGGGCGGGTTGGCTGACGTGACAGGCGCGGGCGGCTCGGCCGAAATGGCCTGCGTCTGCAACGGCTACGGCATAGCGCATCTGCTTGAGAGAGAGCTTCACGATAACCTCAGCTTATGAACTAACCAAGAACTATCGATTTGCCCAATCGCTGTCACCTCACTATATCGAGGGCAAGGCAGCAAAAAGGAACCCGTCATGGACGATCACGTCACGCAAGACCCCGAGCAGGACAAGCCCGCAGGTGAGTGCCCGGTCGGTCACGGCAGCGGCGGCAATCGCCGTAGCCATGGCAATCGCGAGTGGTGGCCGCACCAACTCGACCTCTCCATGCTGCACCGCAACTCGGCGCTGTCCGACCCGATGGGCCCGGAGTTCGACTATGCCGAAGAGTTCAAGAAGCTCGATCTGGCGGCCGTGAAGGCCGACCTGCGCAAGGTCATGACCGACTCGCAGGATTGGTGGCCGGCGGACTTCGGTCACTATGGCGGCCTGTTCATCCGCATGGCCTGGCACTCGGCGGGTACCTACCGCATCACCGATGGCCGTGGTGGTGCCGGGCAGGGGCAGCAGCGCTTTGCGCCGCTCAACTCCTGGCCGGATAATGCCAACCTCGACAAGGCGCGCCGGCTGATCTGGCCGATCAAGCAGAAATACGGCAACCGGATCTCCTGGGCCGACCTGATGATCCTGACCGGCAACGTCGCCCTTGAATCCATGGGCTTTAAGACGTTCGGCTTTGCCGGTGGCCGCGCCGATGTGTGGGAACCGGAAGAGCTGTTCTGGGGTCCGGAAGGCACCTGGCTCGGTGATGAGCGCTATTCGGGCGAACGACAGCTGTCGGAACCGCTCGGCGCCGTGCAAATGGGCCTGATCTACGTGAACCCGGAAGGCCCCAACGGCAACCCTGACCCGCTGGCGGCGGCACGCGACATTCGCGAGACCTTCCGCCGCATGGCGATGAACGATGAGGAAACCGTGGCGCTGATCGCCGGTGGTCACACCTTCGGCAAGACGCACGGCAATGGCGACCCGTCGCTGATCGCGGCAGAGCCGGAGGGCGCTGACCTCGAAGACCAGGGCCTGGGCTGGAAGAGCAAGCATGGCATCGGCCATAGCGGCGACACCATCACCTCGGGCCTCGAGGTCACCTGGACCCAGACGCCGACCCGGTGGAGCTACTACTTCTTCTCGAACCTGTTCGGTTACGAGTGGGAGCTGACCACCAGCCCGGCCGGTGCCAAGCAGTGGGTCGCCAAGACAGACGACCACAACGTCCCTGACGCGTTCGATCCGAACAAGCGTCACCGTCCGACCATGCTGACGACGGACCTCGCTCTGCGCTTCGATCCGATCTACGGGCCGATCTCGCGCCGGTTCCTCGAGAACCCGGATCAGTTCGCCGATGCCTTTGCCCGCGCCTGGTTCAAGCTGACCCACCGCGACATGGGCCCCAAGGTCCGCTATCTCGGCCCTGAAGTGCCGGCGGAAGACCTGATCTGGCAGGACGTGATCCCGCCGCTCGATCACCCGGTGGTCGATGAGGCGGATGTCGCCCAGCTCAAGCAGATGATCCTCGCCACCGGCCTTTCGGTTGCCGAACTGGTCGGCACGGCCTGGGCCTCGGCTTCGACCTTCCGCGGCTCCGACAAGCGCGGCGGCGCCAATGGCGCGCGCATTCGCCTCGCGCCGCAGAAGGACTGGGAGGTCAACAAGCCCGAGCAACTCGCCCGCGTGCTGGCGACGCTCGAGGGCGTGCAGGCTGAGTTCAATGCGCTCCAGACCGGCGGCAAGAAGGTCTCTCTGGCGGACCTGATCGTGCTCGCCGGTGGCGTCGGCATCGAGAAGGCGGCGGCGGCAGCCGGTCACGAGGTGGCCGTGCCGTTCACCCCCGGCCGCATGGATGCGTCGCAGGAGCAGACCGACGTCGAGTCGTTCAAGGCGCTGGAGCCCCGCACCGACGGTTTCCGCAACTATCTCAGCGAGCACCGCTTCATGGAGCCCGAAGAAGCCCTGATCGACCGGGCGCAGCTGCTGCGGCTCACGGGACCGGAGATGACGGTGCTGGTTGGTGGCCTCAGAGTGCTCGATATTGGCGTCAACGGGCACGGAAAGCTGACAAATCGTCCCC
>JAEZFJ010000267.1 GCA_023437755.1 Pseudomonadota bacterium | reverse complement strand
CTTTAAGGATGCGCCGCTCCGCCTTCAGCTTCGGCACCTGCCAGCGTAGGCAATCGATCTCCTGCTGCTCCGGCCTTAGACGGACTCGAGGCGACGCGAGCGATCTGCGGCGACGAACGGCTCAGAGGCACCAAGGTGCTCGTGCTCACCACCGTCGCGCTCGACGAGTATGTCTACGAGGCACTCAGAGTCGGTGCCTCCCGTTTCCTGCTCAAGGACACGCCACCGCGACCCCTGCTCGAGGCCATCGCCGCCGCTGTCGACGGTGACGTGCTGATCTCGCCGGCGATGACCAGGCGGTTCGTGGCCGAGTTCGTTCGCAGGCCGATCATCCGTCCCGACGAATTGAGCCCCTCGATGTCCTCAGCGAGCGGGAGCGTGAAGTGCTCGCCGAGGTCGCACGAGACAAGACCAACTCCGAGATCGGTGAGTTCGCTCCACATGTCGCCGCTCACGGCAAAGACGCACGTCAGTCGCATCCTCGGCAAGCTGAATGCGCGCGACCGCGCGCAGCTCGTGATCATCGGATAGGAGACCGGGCTCATCAGCCCCGGTCCGTGATCATCCCGGGCGCCGCGATGCCCGGCGCTGCTTGCTCTCATCGAGGGCGCAAGAGGCCGGCTCCCCCCGCACGCGATGATCGTCCCCGGCGTCTCGCCAGAGCGATGGGGGCGGCTCGTAGCCGGCGGGGCGCACCAACGAGGGTACCTGCGTCACATCAACGGCGAAGTGCTGCCGGCGGCGTTCGATGGAGGGTACGGCGGCGATCAGCCGCTGCGTGTAGCTGTGCTGGGGCGCAGACAGCACGGACCGGGCATCGCCGATCTCCACGATCTGTCCGGCATACATGACCGCGACCCGATGAGCGATGCGTTCGACAACCGCCATGTCATGGGAGATGAAAAGGTAGGCGAGCTTGAACTCTTGCTGGAGGTCGATCAGCAATTCGAGCACCCGCGCCTGCACCGACACGTCCAGGGCGGATACCGCTTCGTCGAGCACCACGACCTGGGGATTGAGCATCAGCGCGCGGGCAATGCAGAGGCGCTGGCGCTGACCGCCGGAAAACTGATGCGGATAGCGGTGAAGGACATCGGCACCAAGCCCCACCCGCTCAAGCAGGTGCAGCATGCGCTCGCGCAAGGCGGCATCGAGCTTATGACCGTTGGCAATGGCCGGCTCGGCCAGGAGCGCTTCAACATTGAGGCGCGGGTTGAGGGAGGCGAATGGATCCTGGAAGACCATCTGCACGGGACGACGCGACTGGCCTGCCCTGGTGGCGATGTCGCCACGCTGCCGGGTGACGAGATCGAGCAGGGCCCTTGCTGTTGTCGACTTGCCTGATCCACTCTCCCCGACAATGGCCAGTGTTTCGCCGGGCAACAGGTCGAAGTCGATGTCATCAACGGCATGTACGGCGGCGCTGGTGCGAAAGAGGCTCTTGCCGACGGGGAAACGCACCACCAGCCCCTCCACCGAGACCACTGGCTCCAGCCCGTTCCCACGCCTGCCGTCATTGCGCGCCGCCTTGCCGGCGTCAAAGTGAGGGACCGCCTGAAGCAGGTGCCGGGTGTAGTCGTGCGAGGGCGTGTCGAGCACCGATCCGGTATCGTTCTGCTCGACCACCTGCCCCTGCTGCATGACCATGATGCGGTCGGCAATGCCGGCCACCAGGCCGATGTCGTGGGTGATGAAGATCATCGCCATACCGGTGTCAGCGCGCAGTTCGGCCAGCAGCGCCATGATCTGGGCCTGTACGGTCACGTCGAGCGCGGTCGTGGGCTCATCGGCAATGAGCAGGCGGGGGCTGCTGGCGAGGGCCATGGCAATCATCACGCGCTGGCGCATGCCGCCAGACAACTGGTGCGGATAGTAGCCATAGCGGGTCCTGGCGTCCGGAATGCGCACCCGGTCCAGCACGTCGAGCGCCGCCTTGCGTGCCTCGGCCCCCCGCAGGCCGCGGTTGAGCCGGAATGCCTCCTCGATCTGCGCACCGATCGTGTGCACCGGATTGAGCGAGGTCATGGGCTCCTGGAAGATCATGCCGATGTCGCGACCCCGCACGCCGCGCATGGTCTTCTCACTGGCTTTGGTCACATCCAGCAGAGATCCATCCGTACGTGCCAGACTTATCGAGCCGCCGGTGATGGTGCCGCCGCCGAAGCCGACCAGGCGGTTGATGGAAATGGCGGTGACCGACTTGCCCGAGCCGGATTCGCCCACAATGCCTAGGGTCTGGCCGGGCATGAGGTCGAAGCTCACACCCTTGACCACTTCATTGGCCTGGGGATCACGGCCGAAGCCGACGCGCAGGTCTCTGACGGAAAGCAGCGGGGTCATGCTGTCCTCCTCTGCGTGCGAGGATCAAGGATGTCACGCAGGGCGTCGCCAGTGAGGTTGAAGCCGAGAATGCCCAGCATGATGGTCAGTGCCGGGAAGATCATGAGCCAGGGCGCGCGCTGCATCAGGTTCTTGCTTTCAGCCAGCATCAGGCCGAGCGATGGGGTCGGCGGCTGCGTGCCGAGGCCAAGGAAGGACAGGCCCGCCTCGGTCAGCAGTGCCCAGGCCAGCGCCAGTGTAACCTGCACGGCCAGCGGGGCGACGAGGTTGAGCAGCAGGTGCCGGCTGAGGATGTAGCGCTGAGAACTGCCAAAGGTACGCGCGGCATCGACGAAATCACGCTGCTTGAGCGAGAGCGCCGGGCCGCGCACCACCCGCGCGAAGATGGGGGTATAGACAATCCCGATGGCGACGACGCTCGTCATGGTGCCCGGCCCGACAATGGCGATGATCAGCAGGGCCAGAAGGATGGCAGGAAAGGCCAGCAACACGTCCATCAGGCGCATCAGGACGCCGTCCCAAAGCGAACCCCACCACGCCGACACAAGCCCGACAATGGTGCCGGCAACGGTGGCGACGGCCACTGCAGCGAAGGCGATGACCAAAGATTGACCGATACCGACCATGAGCCGGCTCATCGTGTCGCGCCCGAGCAGGTCGGTGCCCATCCAGTAGATGTCCCCGGGCGGCTTCAACCGGTCGATCGGGAACTGCTTGAGCGCGCCATGCGGGGTCAGTCCCAGGACGCCCATGACGGCTGCAATCAGGTAGACGCCGATGATGGTCAGCCCGATGCGTCCCGATGGATGGCGGAACAGGGCGGCAATGATCCTGCCCATCAGCGGCCTCCCAGTCGGATACGCGGATCGAGTGCGACATAGGCGAGGTCGACCAGGAGATTGACCACGAGGAAATTGAAGGCGATGAACAGCACCGTGCCTTGAACCAGCGCGTAGTCGCGCTGGGTGATGGCATCGAGCACCAGCCGGCCCAGGCCCGGCAAGGCAAAGATCTGCTCCACGATAACGGCGCCGCCCAGCAGGTAGCCGAATTCTACGCCAGACAGGGTCACCACAGGGATGAGGGCGTTCGGCAGTGCATGGCGCCAGATAACGCTCATTGCCGAGGCACCCTTCGAGCGGGCGGTGCGGATGTAGTCGTCGCTGAGCACGTCCAGCATGGCGGACCGCGAAATGCGCGTCACCGAGGCGGCAAAGGCAAATCCCAGGGTAATGGCCGGAAAAAACAACTGTCCGATGCTCGCCAGCGGATCGGTCAGAAACGGGGTGAAGGTGCCCATCGAGGGAACGATCCCGAAATGGACTGACAGAACGTAGATGATCAGGATGCCGATGACGAAGCTGGGGGTAGACTGGCCGAGCATAGCCAGTATGCGGACCAGCAGATCGCTGGGCCGCTCATTGTGCGTTGCCGCCAACACGCCGAGCGGCACGCCGACACACAGGGCGATCAGCATCGACATCAGCGCCAGTTGCAGCGTGAGCGGGAAGCGCTCCAGCACCACGGTCAGTACCGGCTTGGCATAGATCGAGGAGATGCCCAGATCGCCCCGGAACAGCCCCGTCAACCAGCGCAGATATTGCGACCATACCGGCTGGTCGATGCCAAAATACTCCGCCAGCGCCTGGCGCTGCGCGGGGGTCATCATCCCGGCTTCGGTCCCCAGCATGGCCGTGATCGCATCACCGGGGATCAGCCGGATCGAAACGAAGACCAGCACCGAGACGCCAAGAAGAATGAGCGGGAACGTCAGCAGCCGCTGCGCCACATAGTTCATGGAACTTCGCCTGCCATCTGGTGG
>JAEZFJ010000192.1 GCA_023437755.1 Pseudomonadota bacterium | reverse complement strand
CAACACCATCGGTCTCGGCGATACCTCTGGCCTCTACCACGGCACCCAGCAGATCAATCAGGGACAGATGGACCGCTGGTCGATCGTGACCACGCTCAACTACCTGCCGCACGAAAAGGAAGTCGGCATCGTCCTTGCCAAGAACAAGACGTATGACTCGTCCGAGCAAGGTCGAAAGCTGGTCAACAACATGGTCCGCCTCGCCGACCTCACCCGCTCGGCTTTCATCAACGGCGATCTGTCGACCGTGATGTCGCCGCGCTCGGTGATCACCTGGGCCGAGAACGCCCAGATCTTCGGCGGCGATGTGGGCTTTGCCTTCCGGCTGACCTTCCTCAACAAGTGCGACGAACTCGAGCGTCCGGTGGTGGCCGAGTTCTACCAGCGCGTGTTCGGCGAAGACCTGCCGGAATCCTCTGCCAATCTGGCGGTGATGGCGTAACCATCGGCGCGCACGACCTCGCCCTTCGACAAGCTCAGGGTGAGGTCTACTGTGATCTCTGCGTTGTCTCGTAGACCTCATGGTGAGCTTGTCGAACCACGAGGTCGCGGCCACCAAGGCACTTGAACCATGGCACAAGCCCCGCGCAGCAAGGCCAACAAGCCTGATCAGACCCAGCCGTTCAAGTCGGCCATGGGTGCGACGGTGCGCGCCATCGGCGGCAAGCCCGACGTCGAAGTCAGCTTCACCGCCGACCGGCCGCTGCTGACTTCGGACAAGGCGCGGCTCGCCAACCTGCCGCGCCTGCCTACCCGCCGCGACATCGCCATTGCCCGCGGCCAGGGCGACGCCATGGCCATGCGCCTTGCCAGCCACGACCCGGACACCCATCGCAAGCGCAGCCCCATGGACCCCATGGCCCGCGCTGCCTTCGATGCGCTCGAACAGGCGCGGGTGGAGTCGCTGGGCTGCGTGCGCATGCCGGGCATGGTCGGCAACATCAGCGAGATGCTGGAAGACCGGCTGTTCCGCGCCAACCTCGCCGAGATCGATGACAAGGGCGACGCCCCCATCGCCGAGGCGCTGGGCCTGGTGCTGCGCGAAAAGCTCGGTGGCGTGCCGATCCCGCCCTCGGGTCATGCACTGGTCGACCTGTGGCGCGACGAAATCGAGAGCAAGGGCAGCGCCTCGCTCGAAAAGCTCCTCGACCTCTACGAGGACCAGGACAAGTTCAGCCAGGCCGCCAAGGCGCTGCTGCGCGACCTCAATCTCGTGCCCGAAAGCGAGCTCGACGATCCCTCCGACGACAGCGAGGAGACCGACGAGAACCAGGAGCCCGAGGACGGCGAGAACGCCGACAAGGCGCCGGAACAGGGTGAAGGCGAAAGCGAGAGCGAGGACGCTTCCGACGACCAGCAGGCCGGCGAGAGCGAAGATACCGGCGACGTCGAGGGCATGGAATCGGACATGGCCGATTCCGACGAGGACCAGGAAGCCGAGGCCGGCGAGGATGCCCCCATGCCGCCGCCCGCCAAGGATGGCGGTACCCAGCTTTCGAACCAGTTCAACTACAAGGTCTTCACCCAGAAGTTCGACGAGATCGTCAAGGCGGCCGAACTCTGCCCGCCAGACGAGCTCGACCAGTTGCGCGCCCTGCTCGACAAGCAGCTTGAGAACCTCGCCGGCGCCGTTGCGCGCCTCGCCAACAAGCTGCAGCGCCGCCTGATGGCCAAGCACAACCGGAGCTGGCAGTTCGACCTTGAGGAAGGGCTGCTCGACACCGCCCGCCTCACCCGCGTGGTCACCGATCCGCTGCAGGCGCTGAGTTTCAAGGTCGAGAACGACACCGATTTCCGCGACACCGTGGTGACGCTCCTGATCGACAATTCCGGCTCCATGCGCGGCCGGCCGATCACCATCGCCGCCATCTGCGGTGATATCCTCGCTCGCACCCTCGAGCGCTGCGGCGTCAAGGTCGAGATCCTCGGCTTCACCACCCGCGCCTGGAAGGGTGGCAAGTCGCGCGAAGCCTGGCTTGAAGCCGGCCGCCCGGCCAATCCAGGCCGCGTCAACGACATCCGTCACATCATCTACAAGGGCGCGGACGAACCCTGGCGCCATGCCCGCCGTAACCTCGGGCTGATGATGCGCGAGGGCCTGCTCAAGGAGAACATCGACGGCGAGGCGCTCGAATGGGCGCGCAAGCGGCTGATGGCCCGCCCCGAGCAGCGCCGCATCCTGATGGTCATTTCCGACGGTGCTCCGGTCGACGATTCCACGCAGTCGGTCAACGCCGGCAACTACCTCGAGGCGCACCTGCGTCAGGTGATCGAGGACATCGAGACGCGCTCGCCGATCCAGCTCGTGGCCGTCGGCATCGGCCATGACGTGACACGGTACTACCGTCGCGCCGTCACGCTGCTCGACGCCGAAGAACTGGCGGGCGCCCTTACGGATGAACTCGCGGCGCTCTTCGACGAGGAGATGCCGGCCCAGACGCGAAGGCGCACAAGGGCATGAGGCTTGGGGGCGTAGCGGCGGCACTGGTGGTGCTGGCGCTGGCCGCACCCGCCGCGGCTGTGGATGTCGCTGTCCGCTCCACTCCCATCACCAGCCTTAAGGGCGCTGGCCTCGACGAGCCGGTGGACGGGCTCATCTTCCGGGGCGGCATGGCCCTCCGTGCCCAGGACGACACCTTTGGCGGTCTGTCCTCTCTTGCCATCACCGGCAGCGAGCAGCAGGTGGTGTTCGTCACCGATCGGGGCAATTTCGTCTCCGGGCGCCTGGCCTATGACGACGCCAACCGCCTGTTCGGCTTCATCGGCGTCACCATCGAGCCGATGCGCAATTCCAGAGGCGAGATCCTGCCCCGCCAGTATGCGAGGGATGCCGAAAGCGTCGACACGATCATCCGGGATGGCGTTCCGGTGGGGGTGCGGGTGGGCTTCGAGCATCTGACCCGGGTCGCCGATTTTACCCTCGCCGACGGCATACCCGGCGGCCCGGCCCGGGAGGTCGCCATCCCCGACTGGCTCACCGACACTCGCACCAACGAAACGCTCGAATCGGTGTGCATCGCCCCACCCGCCTCCCCGATTGCCGGCTCGACGCTGTTGCTGGCGGAGAACATCCTGGACGATGCGGGCAACCACCGCGGCTGGTTCCTCGGCAACGAGGACAAGGGCCCCGTCACCTACGCCAATTCCGAAGTGGTGAACCCGACCGACTGCGCCTTTCTGCCCAATGGCGACCTGCTGGTGCTCGAGCGTGGAATCGCGCTCTTCACCTTCCGCATGGAGCTGCGGCGCGTACCGGCCGCCGAGGTCCGCCCCGGTAACCTGATGCAGGGGGAAGTGCTGCTCTCGGCCGGCGGCAGCGACATCGACAACATGGAGTCCGTCGCGGTCCACACCGCCCCCGGCGGCGAGACGCGCATCCTGATCGGCTCGGACAACAATTTCAACGACTGGCAGCGCAGCATCCTGCTGGAGTTCGCGCTGCCCGAGTGAGTGTCGACCTAGGCGGCCACCGCCCGGGCCGCCAACCAGCCGCGCAGGCTCCTGTAGGGCGCCAGCAGCAGCACCGCGAGCAGCAGCTTGACGAGGAAGTCGCCGAGCGCCAGCGATACCCACAGCGGGACCTCGAAACCGACGCCGAGCAGCGGGGTCGGGAACGGCAAGGAGGAGTCCTCCATCCCGAACAGCGCGTCGACACCGGCAAAGACGGGCGCCATGGCGAGGCTGAAGAAGATCAGCGTATCGAGCGCGGAGCTCACCAGCGATGAGAACATCGGCGCCTGCCACCAGGCCGCGTTCCGGAGGCGATGGAAGATGGAAATGTCGAGCAGTTGCGCCGCAAGAAACGCCGTGCCCGAGGCAATGGCGATGCGGGGTGTCGCCAGCCACACCGACAGGATCACCGCCACGGCAAAACCGGCGACCACCGCCAGCCGGGCCTTGGCCGGACCGAAGACGCGGTTGGTGATGTCGGTGACGAGGAAAGCAATGGGATAGGTCCAGGCGCCCCAGGTGAGGATGTCACCGAGGTTGACCGGCCCGAGCTGGACCGCAAACGGGTACTGGACGAGAATGTTGGATGCGGCAACCACCGCAACCATGGCGGCCACGGCCGCCCCGAAACGAGCAAGCATGGGAATGCACCTCTATGTCGCCGCGCTCCGGCATCAGACCGGTGCGGCAGGTTCGCCTTGAGCCGTGTGGCTCAAAACAAAGGCCGCGGGGTGGGCACCACCCGCGCGGCCAATTCGTTCAGCTCAAGCTGGGGAAATCAGGCGGCCTGTGCGGCGCGGATTTCCTTCTTGATGCCCAGCGCCAGTGGCGACAGATCGGCATCGTCCTGCTTCAGCAGGAAGGCATCCAGGCCACCGCGGTGCTCGACAGTGCGCAGCGCCGCAGCCGACACGCGCAGCTTGACCGGACGGTTCAGCGCTTCGGACAGCAGGGTCACGTTGAGCAGGTTGG
>JAEZFJ010000089.1 GCA_023437755.1 Pseudomonadota bacterium | reverse complement strand
TAGGCGCCATCCACCACCCGCGCGCCAATCGCCTTCTTAGTGGCCTTAACCTCGAACTGATCGGAACAATCAGGGCAGAAAAAGTCGGCTACGGGGCTGTTGTTGGGAAACTGACTGAGCCGCGGCGCGCCGCAGTTGATGCAGTACATCCAGTCCGCCATCCACCGCTCGGTAAGGACACGAGCCGTCTGGGCACCACTGGTGAACGAGGTCTGTGCTTCCTCGAGGCCGAGTTTCATGGGTGCTCCACATTGACGGACACAGCTTGCTTCTGTTTGCACGTTGCTGCAACGGCAGTCCCATTCACCCAAACGGCGCAAATCCGCGCGACATCCCCTGCCCACCGCGCTAAAGAGGACGGTGCGGCGGGTGTTTTGCTGTTGCCAGGGGGCATGGAGTTGAGACGGGTTTTGTGGGCGGCCGCTTTGGGTTTGGCCGCTGCGGGTGTGATGACCGGCGCTGCGTGGGCTGTGCCGGGGCAGTGCATGGTGAGCGGATATGAGACCTTCCCCTGCGAGGTGGCCGTGGATGGCGGCGGGGTGACCTTCGGGTTGCCGGACGGGCAGGTCTTTGCCTTCGCGCTGACGGCTGCCGATGAGGGGCTGGGCTATCTGATCGCCGCCGAGGCGGGGCCGGGGAGTCCGCCGGACGAACTGGGACGCTTCACGCGGGTGCCGGGAGAAGACGGATGCTGGGTGCACGACGAGGATCTCCAGTTCTGCGTGCTGGTGGAGCAGGCGCCGTGAGGCGGGCGGTGTTCGCCGGCCTTGCCGTCGTGGCGCTGGCTGTGCCCGCCGCGGCCAAGGACGCCACCTGCTACACCAGCGATGACGGCGAGTATCCGTGCCGGTTCACCGTGCTCGACGATGCTGGCAGCTTCCGCATCGAAGGCAAGGGCAAGCCGAGCTTCGAGGTGTGGATCGACGCACCGGGGGAAGCCTTCGTCAGCGCCGAGTTCGAGCGGGGCGGGCGGTCCGTAGCGCTGCCGGGACCATACCTCCGGTCCAAAGACGACGGCGCCTGCTGGGTGAATCCGGATACCGAGGCGGAGCTTTGCGCATGGTAGGCGATCCGTTCGAGCTCGAGATCGACGGCGCCGTGCTGGCGGGGCTCGAGCTCGGGGAGGGATTGCCGGTGGTGTTCCTCCATGCCGGGGTTTGTGACAAGCGCATGTGGCTGAGCCAGATGGAAGCCGTGGCCGAGGCCGGCTGGCATGCCATCGCCTATGACCGCCGCGGCTATGGCGAGACAGAGAGCGCCGACGAGCCGTTCAGCCATCTCGACGATCTCGAGGCTCTGCTGGACGAATTCGACATTCATGCCGCGGTGCTGGTCGGTTGCTCCATGGGCGGCGGACTGGCGCTGGAGTTCGCCCTGAAGCATCCGGGCCGGACCATCGGACTGGTGCTGGTCGGCACCTCGGTGAGCGGCGCGCCCTGGAGTGCGACCGAGGAGGAGAGCGCCATCGAGATGGCGGAGGAGGACGCCTGGGAGCGCGGCGACCTCGACGGGCTCAACCGGGTGCAGGCGCATGAGTGGCTCGATGGTCCGCGGGCGCAGAGCGGCCGGGTCGGCGGCGCGGTGCGCGAGCTGTTTCTCGACATGAACGGCAAGGCCCTGGCCAAGGGGCAACTGACCCAGGAAGAGGCGCCGCCGGATGCCTGGCGCCGGGTGGGCGAGGTGAATGCGCCCACATTGCTGGTGGTGGGCGACGAGGATTTCTCCGCCCTGATCGACCGGCACGAGCACCTGTCGGAGAGCATGCCGAACGCCTTCGCCGTGGTGCTGGAAGGAGCGGCGCACATCCCCAGCATCGAGCAGCCCGAGCTGGTGAATTCGCTGCTGCTGGAATTTCTCGATGCGCTCGAGGGCGGCGGGGACGAGTTCGAGGAGTGAATGAAGACGCTGACCTGATGAATCAGCGCCTTGTGGTGGTGGTTTAGCCGCGTGCCGACCGGAGTCCGATTCTGCCGCCAAGGATTTGATCCCCAACAGTCTGCGCTATCGACCGCGCCGCTCGGCAGGTTCAGGGTGAGGTTTTCCGTGAATTCGGCGGCCCCGCAGACCTCATGGTCGGCTGGCCGAACCACGAGGTCGCGGGCACCGGACCTAGGTCGCGATGATGCCGTCGAAGTGCTGCCCCAGTTGCGGGGTGGGGATGTTGGTCAGGTCCTTGGGGAGGTCAGCCACGACGCACTTCTTCAGCTGAGGTGAGATGGCCTTGCGGATGGTGCCGAGAGAAATCGGGTCGGCGCTGATCACCAGCCGGTCAAAGGCGCCCTCCTGACACTTGCGCTCGAGCACCGCCGCGATACCCTTGACGAACTCGGCCTCGCGGTGATCGACGGGATCGGTCTTTGGCTCCATGCCGCCATTGAGGGTGCGACCCGGGCGGTCGGCGTTGATTTCCCGCGCCTGCAGGGGTTCGACCTCCCAGTTGAGGCCTTGCACGAGCGTCAGGCCCTTGCCCGGTCCGGTGTTTTCCAGCACGCGCGCCTGGGCGCCGTTGGCAATCAGGATCCAGGTAATGGTCTTCTTCATGTCGATCTCCTCGTGGTCGCGAAGCCGCCTTGGCCGCAACAATGCTAACGCCGGGGGGCGTCAAAAGTTGGACGGGACCCATTCGTGCAACGCAGGCGCCGGATCACAAAGACTCATTGGCCGGGTCGCCGAAGCATTGCTAAGACTGCCGCAAGCGCTTTCCCCGGCGCAGAAGAGAAGCGCTGACCATGTCCCTGCCAGAATCCGCCCCTGAAGCCGTGCCAGCGGCAGTGGCGGCGCCGCCCGTTGTCGACCCGCGCGAGGGCCGCAAGGGCGTTGCCGCCGCGCTTGCCGCCTACCTGCTCTGGGGTTTCCTGCCCCTGCTGTTCCGGGCGCTGGATTCCGTCGGCTCGGTGCTGATTGTGGCCGAGCGCACGCTGTGGTCGCTGGTGCTGCTGGCGATCGTCGTCTTCTTCACAAGGCGTTTCGGGGAGGTGCGGGAGTTCTTCCGCGACGGCCGCAAGCTGCGCCTGATGGCGCTCTCCTCGGTGCTGCTGGCGTTCAACTGGCTGCTCTATGTTTGGGCGGTGGAGACCGGGCAGGTGCTGGAAGCGAGCTTCGGCTACTTCATCAATCCGCTGGTCAACATCGCCATCGGCATGGTCCTTCTCGGCGAGCGGCAGAACCGGTTGCAGACGGTCTCGATCGCCATTGCAGCGGTGGCCATCGCCATCCAGGCGCTGGGGCTGGGCGCGGTGCCCTACATCGCTCTGGGGCTTGCCTTCTCGTTCGGGTTCTACGGCTATTTCCGCAAGACGGCGATGCTGGGGCCAGCGACGGGGCTGTTCGCCGAGACCGCCATCCTTGCGCCGGCGGCACTGGCCTATGTGGTCTACTCCATCATCACCGCCGGGTGGGGGCCGCATGCCGATCCGGGAACCATGCTGCTGCTGATCTTCACGGGTCCGGCAACGGCGGTGCCGCTGCTGCTGTTTGCCTTTGCGGTGCAG
>JAEZFJ010000480.1 GCA_023437755.1 Pseudomonadota bacterium | reverse complement strand
ACCCCGACGTGCGCGACTGGTCTGTGGCGGCCTCCATCTTCGGATCCCTGTCCAAGCAATCCGGCGGGCGTTTCGACCTGGCGGTGGGACGTGGCGATTCTTCGATGCGGGTGATGGGCAAGAAGCCGGCGACCCTCGCCCGCGTCGCCGAGTTTATCCACAAGACGCAGGCGATGGTGCGGGGCGAGGAAGTCACCTATGGCGAGATCCCCGCAGCGGTGAAGTTCCCCTGGGCCGTGGGCCATGAGATGCCGAGCTGGATCGCCGCCTATGGTCCCCTGGCGCTGAAGACTGCCGGCGAACATGCCGATGGCGTGGTGCTGCAGCTCGCCGACCCCGGTTTGTGCAAGTGGTTCACCGATCAGTGCATTGAAGCAGGCAAGGTAGCGGGCCGCGACATGACGAACTACCGCTCCATGGCGGCTGCGCCCGCCTATTTTGGCGACAAGCGTCGCGCCATCGAAGCCACGAAGTGGTTCCCCGCCATGGTGGGCAATCACGTCGCCGATATCGTCGAAAAATATGGCTCCGAGTCAGGCCAGGTGCCGAAGAGCCTCACCAGCTATATCGAAAAGCGCCGCGGCTACGATTATTCCAAGCACGGTCAGGCGGATAACCCGTATCTCGACTTCATCACCGATGACGTGGTGGAGAGCTTTTGCGTGCTGGGCGAGCCAGACGACCACATCGGCAAGATCCGGGAGCTCGAGGCGGCGGGCGTGACGCAGTTCAACATCTATCTCGACAGCGGCGACGAGGAAGAGATCATCGCGGGCTACGGTCGCCACGTGGTTCCCGCCTTCCGCTAAATCACTAGCGGTTCAGTACTTTTCCGCTCAGAACGTCGATGCGCATGCCGTCAAACGCCGGGGTGATGTGCTCGGGCAGTTCGGCTTGCAGCGTGGCGTAGTCCATGTCGATGTGCATGTCGGTAATCTCGGCCTCGCGCGGCCGGAATTTCGCAATCCAGTCAAGGGTCTCCGGCAGGCTCAGATGGCTTGGATGCGGAGTGGGCCGCAAGGCGTCGATGACCCACAGGTCCAGGCTCTCCAACGTTCCGAACGATTGCTCGGGGAATCCGGAGAGATCCACGGAGTAGGCGAAGCCGCCGATGCGGAAGCCGAGCGAGGTGATCTTGCCGTGCAACTGCTCGAACACCTGCAGTGAAATCGGGCCCCCCGGCCCAAGAATCGACAGCGTTTCGTTACCGCTGACCTCGTGACCATTGAGGATCGGGGGATAATCACTGCCCGGGGGTGTGACGAAGCAGTAGCTGAACGCTTCGTGGAGCCGCTGGCCGGTCTCGCGGTCGAAATAGACGTCGACGCGCTTGCGGTTGTGCAGCGCCAACACCCGCAGATCGTCGATTCCGTGGATGTGGTCGGCATGAGCGTGGGTGTAGAGGACGGCATCCACACGATCCACATGAGCGTCGAGCAGTTGTTCCCGCAGGTCGGGCCCGGTGTCGATGAGAACTCTCGTCGGCTGAGGTTCATCGCCGCTCCAGGCTTCGATCAGCAGCGAGCAGCGGCGACGGCGGTTGCGCGGGTTGTTCGGATCGCAGGCGCCCCAGACATTGCCGATGCGTGGCACGCCACCGGACGAGCCGCAGCCCAGAATGGTCGCGACAATCCTGTCCGGCACCGGCATGGATCAGGCGAGCCCGGTCTTGTTGAACAGGCGCGCGAAATTGGCGGTAGTCTCGGTTCCGACCTGCTCCAGCGTCACACCGCGGATTTCGGCCAGTTTCTGTGCGGTGTGGATAACAAAGCTCGGCTCGTTCGACTGCCCGCGATGCGGAATGGGCGCAAGATAAGGGGCGTCAGTCTCCACGAGGTAGCGATCGGCCGGCACGAAGGCAGCGACCTCCTGGATTTCCGTGGCATTGCGGAAGGTCACGATGCCGGAAAAGGAGATGTAGCCGCCAAGGGCCAGCGCCCGCCGGGCGAGGTCCGCACCGCCGGTGAAGCAGTGAAGCAGGAAGGGGAACGCCCCCTGCCCTGCCTCTTCCTCAAGGATGGCGGCCATGTCTTCGTCGGCCTGCCGGCTGTGGATAACCAGTGGAAGACCGGTGATCCGGGCAGCGGCGATGTGACGACGGAGGCCGGTCGCCTGCGCCTCACGGGGAGCGTTGTCGTAGAAGTAGTCGAGCCCCGCTTCACCGATCGCAACGCAGCGCGGGTGAGCACTTAGCCGGACGAGCTCATCCGCTGTTATGTGCAGTTCTTCGTGCGCGTTGTGCGGGTGTGTCCCAACCGAGCACCAGATGTTCCCGTGCTGTTCTGCGATTCGCGCGTAGGTGGAAAAGTTCTCCACACGTGTGGATATCGTGACCATGCCGCTGACGCCCGCCGCCGCAGCCCGGGCCAGCACGCCGTCGAGATCGGCGGACAGTTCCGGGAAGTCGAGATGGCAGTGGCTGTCGATCAACATGGCTATTCGGCTTTGCGCTCGATACGGGCAAAGACGCCCTGTGGAGCTGGCAGTTCCGTGCCGGGCACCAGGCGGTCACGCACCAGGGCCAGCGCCAACAGCCGATCCTTTTCCGGCACGGCGAGCTGGTCCAGCAGCTTGGCGGCGGACGCCGGCACAAAGGCCAGCATGGGAATGGCCAGCCGGCGCACGGTGTCGGCGGTGCGGTACAGCACCGTCGCCATGCGCTCCGGGTCGGTCTTCTTCAGCGCCCAGGGCTCCTGCGCGGCGAAGTAGTTGTTGGCGGAGCTGAGGGCGCCGATGACAGCACCAATGGCGTCATGGATCAGCTGCTGCTCCATCAGGGTCTGTGCGGCCTGAATGGCTTCACCCACCTCCTGCTCGAGCTGCTCGTCTGCCGGAGTGGCATGGCCGAACTGCGGGACCTTGCCGTCGCAGTTCTTGTTGATCATCGACAACGAGCGTTGCGCCAGATTGCCGAGATTGTTGGCAAGATCGGCGTTGACGCGGTTGGTCAGCTTCTCGCGGCTATAGTCGCCATCCTGTCCGAACGAAACCTCACGCAGGAAGAAGTAGCGGATCGCGTCGGCACCGAACTCCTCCACGAGGTTGAACGGATCGATGACGTTGCCGAGCGATTTGGACATCTTCTGCCCATCCACGGTCAGGAAGCCGTGGGCGAAGACGCGGTGCTGCACCGGCAAGCCGGCACTCATCAGGAAGGCTGGCCAGTAGACGGTGTGAAAGCGGATGATGTCCTTGCCGATGACATGCAGGTCCGCCGGCCAGAACTTCTGCCAGAGCTCGTTCTGCTCATCGGGGAAGCCAAGGCCGGTGATGTAGTTGGTGAGGGCGTCCACCCACACATACATCACGTGACCGGGTGCATCCGGCACGGGAATACCCCAGTCGAAGGTGGTGCGGGAGATGGACAGGTCCTGCAGCCCGCTCTTCACAAATGAGATGATCTCGTTCCGCCGCTCCTTGGGGGCGATGAAATCGGGATTGGATTCGTAGAGCTCCAGCAGCCGGTCCTGATAGGCGGAGAGGCGAAAGAAATAGGTCGGCTCTTCGACCCAGTTCACCTCTGCGCCGGACGGCGCAAACCGCTTGCCGTCGCGCTCGGTGAGTTCGTCCTCGTCGAAATAGGCCTCGTCGCGCACCGAGTACCAGCCCTTGTAGGTGGACTGGAAGATGTCGCCCTTGTTGTTGGCGGCCATGCGGCGCCAGATTTCCTGCGAGGACTTATGGTGGCGCGGCTCGGTGGTGCGGATGAAGTCGTCGTTGGAGACGTTGAGCACCCCTGCCAGGCGCTGGAACTCGGCGGCATTGCGGTCGGCGAGCTGGCGCGGCGTCACCCCGGCCGAGGCGGCGGTCTGCACCATCTTGATGCCGTGCTCATCGGTGCCGGTCAGGAAGTAGGTTTCCCGGCCCGCCAAGCGCTGGAAGCGGGCGATGGCATCGGTGGCGATCATCTCATAGGCGTGCCCGATATGGGGGGCGCCATTGGGATAGGCGATCGCAGTGGTGACGTAGAACGGCTTGGGGGTCATTGTGGCTCGGCGGCGGGCTGAGTGAGGGCGACGTGCCGGCTGATCGCGTCGAACAGGGCGGCGAGGGTCTGTTTCATATCCAGATTGATCTCGTCGGCCTCGGCGAAGAGGGCGTTTGCCTTCTCCCATAGCTCGGTGGCCGAGGCAAGGCGCGCACGGTTCAGCGGCGGCAGGGCAGCGTTGCGCGCTTCGTCCGCCAGCCAGTCGAACAGCATCTCGCGGGCAAAGGAGAGCTCTGTCCCCTGCGCGCTGGCCCCGAGGGTATCCGCAAGGCTCAAGGGAACGGCGGTCGGTTGCGCCAGCGGATTGGTGAGCCACGCCTGCAGCGCGCCGAGAGCGGAGTCCGGCGCCAGTGCCAGCGTCTCGAAGGCGCGGCGCGGCCGACCGCCGGCCAAGGCGACGGCCCGCTTCAGTTCGGCCTGGCCGAGGTTCGGGTCGTGCTCGCGCAGGACTGCCTCCACGTCAGCGTCGGCAATCGGGCGCAGCGCCAGATTGTGGCAGCGGGAGCGGATCGTTGGCAGCAACAGCCCCGGACGGTGCGAAATCAGCAAGAAGGTGGTGTCCGC
This sequence comes from Pseudomonadota bacterium, assembly GCA_023437755.1. Taxonomy (GTDB): domain Bacteria; phylum Pseudomonadota; class Alphaproteobacteria; order Rhizobiales; family Devosiaceae; genus Devosia. Next base: position 17 of record JAEZFJ010000480.1, on the reverse strand, counting down.
CGGCGGCTCTTCCAGGG
>JAEZFJ010000472.1 GCA_023437755.1 Pseudomonadota bacterium | reverse complement strand
GCGTGACGGGGAGTGGCGGTGGCACCTGGCCCGCGCCGTGCCGCTGCGCGACGAGTTCGGAAAGATCGTGCGCTGGGTGGGCACCAATGTCGACGTGCACGACCAGAAGAACGCGGAGGCGCTGCTGGAGGCGCGGCTCGCAGAGCGCACTGCTGCCCTGGCCGAAACCAGCGAGCGGCTGCAGCAGAGCCAGAAGATGGAAGCCATCGGCAATCTCACCGGTGGTGTTGCCCACGACTTCAACAACCTGCTCAGCGCCGTGCTCGGCAGCCTCGAACTGCTGCGCAAGCGGATCGGGGATGATCCGGCACTGATGAAGCTGGTCGACAATGCGGTTGAAGGAGCCAACCGGGGTGCTTCGCTCACCCGCCGCATGCTGGCGTTCGCCCGCCGTCAGAACTTGCAGGCCGAACGCATCGATGCGAGCGCGCTTGTCGCCGGCATGCGGGAACTTCTGGAGCGCTCCCTTGGGCCCATGATCAGCATCAAGTTTGATCTGCCCGCCGACCTCCCCCTGATCCAGACCGACGCCAATCAGCTAGAATCTGCGCTGCTGAACCTGGCGGTGAATGCCCGCGATGCAATGCACGGGGAGGGGCGGATCATCATCGCAGGCCGTGGCGAGGTCCTGACCGCGGCGCGCCATGGGCTTGCGCCCGGCAACTACCTGCGCCTGAGCCTGACCGACACCGGCGAAGGCATGGACGAAGTCACCCTGAGAAGGGCTGCGGAACCCTTCTACACCACCAAAGGCGTCGGCAAGGGCACGGGCCTTGGCCTCTCCATGGTGCATGGCCTGGCCTCGCAGTCCGGCGGGGCGCTGGTGCTGAAGAGCCGCAAAGGCGAGGGCACCACAGCCGAGATATGGCTGCCGGCCATGGATGGAGAAATCGAGTTGCCATCGACCCCTGCCGTCAGCCCGTTCGTTGATCACCCTGCCGAGGCCAGACCCTTGCGTATCCTTGCCGTCGACGACGATGCTCTGGTGCTGATGAACACCACGGCTATGCTGGAAGATCTGGGCCACACCGTGCGGGAGGCCTATTCCGGCCGAGAGGCGCTGGACCAGTTGCTGGCCGACCCGGAGGTGGACCTCGTCATCACCGACCCCGCCATGCCGCAGATGACGGGTGCGCAACTCGCTAGCGAAATCCGCACCCGCTGGCCCGACCTGCCGATCCTGCTGGCAACCGGCTACGCGGAACTGCCCTCCGGCAATGACCCCGGACTGCCGCGCCTGGCCAAACCATTCAGCCAGACGGACTTGCGCCAGGCGCTTGCGGCCACCATCGCCTGAAGCCGGGCAGGCGAGTATCGCCACTGCTTCCGCGAACCCCCGGGGACGTGGCGATGCGGTTCAGAGTGATTGCGACAGTCCTGATGCTGGCGACGCGCCCAGCGGCGCCACAGGATGCGGCGCGTTTCGTTGGCACCTGGCAGGCGGACACCGGCAGCGCCACGCCCTCGCACCGTCGGCACCTGGTTTGTCGGCTTTCAGAATTTCTGCTGAGCCGGCCTAGCCAAGAAACATCCGCACCACTAGCCCCACCAGCACCACGGCACCGACGCCGCCGATCCAGAGCGCGACGAACCAGATCAGCCGCTGGGCGCCAGCCGGCATCAGTGATAGCCTTCTTCCGGGTCGATCTTGCCGCGGAACACCCAATAGGCGTAGCCGGTATAGGCAAGAATGACCGGGATCAGCACCGCGGCGCCCACCAGCAGGAAGATCAGCGACGATTCCGGCGCCGCCGCCTCATGGATGGTGAGCGAGCCCGGCACGATATAGGGGTAGAAGCTGATCCCGAGACCCGCAAAGCTCAGCACGAACAGGCCCAGCGCGGCGAGGAACGGCTGCAGGTGCTTGTCCGTGGTCAGCCCGTGCCACAACGCCAGCGCGCAGAACGCGATGAGTGTCGGCACGAACGCCGAGAAGAAAGCGGTGGGCCAGCCGAACCAGCGCTCGAAATAAACCTCGTCGATGAAAGGGCTCCACAGCGACACGATGCCGATGAGCACGATGGTGCCGACGCCGGTCACCATCGATATCCGCCGAGCGCGGTGCTGCAGGTCTCCCGTGGTCTTGAGATTGAGCCACGTGGCGCCGAGCAGCGCGTAGCCCACCAACACGGCAAGGCCGGTGAGGATCGAGAACGGCGTCAGCCAGTCCCACCAGCCGCCTGCATATTCGCGATTGGCCACCTGTATGCCCTGCACCAGTGCACCCAGCGCGATGCCCTGCATGACGGCCGCTACCGTAGAGCCGATCCAGAAGCCTTGGTCCCACCAGCCGGAACCACGCTGCGTCCGCCAGCGGAACTCGAAGGCCACGCCACGAAAGATCAGGCCCAGCAGCATCAGGATGATGGGGATATAGAGCGCCGGCATGACCGTGGCGTAGGCCAGGGGGAACACCGCCATCAGCCCGCCGCCGCCCAGCACCAGCCAGGTCTCGTTGCCGTCCCACACCGGCGCCACCGAGTTGGTCATGACGTCCCGGTCGTGCCGGTGGGGGAACAACGGGAAGAGGATGCCGACGCCGAGGTCGAACCCGTCCAGCACCACATAGGCCAGCACCGCAAAGGCGATGATCGCCGCCCAGATCGTCGGCAGGTCAAACGGCATGGCTGCCTCCTTCGCGAATGGGGTCTTCCTGGGCCGGGCCCGGGTTGATGCCGGCAGCGCGGTGCGGCCCCTTGTCCAGTTCGTGGTCCTCATCGAGGATCGGCGGCCGGCGGAACAACCGGAACAGGTAGAACACGCCCGCGCCGAACACGAGGAAGTAGACCACCACGAACGCCACCAGCGAGGCACCCACTGCCGGCGCATCCACCGGCGACAGGCTCTCCGAGGTGCGCATCAGTCCATACACGGTATAGGGCTGCCGCCCGACCTCGGTGGTGTACCAGCCGGCAAGCACCGCGACGAACCCGGAAGGTCCCATCACCATCGCCGCACGATGCAGCCAGGGATTGGTGTAGAGATCGCCGCGCCAGCGGGCCCACAGCGACCACAGGCCCAGCCCCAGCATGGCAAAGCCGATGCCGACCATGATGCGGAACGCGTAGAAGGGGATCACCACCGGCGGACGTTCATCCTCGGGGAAGGCGTCGAGCCCGTCCAGTGGCGCGTTCGGGTCATGCTTGAGGATCAGCGACCCAAGCTTCGGAATCTCCAGCGCATAGTCGAGTCGCTGCTCGGCTTCGTTGGGCACGCCGAACAGCACCAGCGGGGCGCCATCGGGATGGCTCTCGTAGTGCCCTTCCATGGCAGCGATCTTGGCCGGCTGGTACTCCAGCGTATTCAGTCCGTGCTGGTCGCCGACAAAGATCTGGATCGGCGTCACCACCGCCGCCATCCACATCGCCATCGAGAACATGATCCGCGCCTGCCGGTTGGACTTGTCCTTGAGCAGGTGCCAGGCGCCCACCGCGCCGACGGCAACGGCAGTGGTCAGGAACGCTGCCAGCACAGTGTGGGTCAGGCGGTACGGGAAGGAGGGGTTGAAGATGATCGCCCACCAGTCCTCCGGAATGAAGCGGCCGATCTCGTCCACCGAGTAGCCCGCGGGTGTGTGCATCCAGCTATTGGCCGAAGTGATCCAGGTCGCCGAGATCAACGTGCCGATCGCCACCGCGGCCACCGCCACCATGTGCAGGGCGTCGCCCACCCGCTTGCGCCCGAACAACGCGATGCCAAGGAAGCCGGCCTCGAGGAAGAACGCGGTGAGCACCTCATAGCCCATCAGCGGGCCGATCACCGCGCCCGCGCGGTCGGAGAAGACGCTCCAGTTGGTGCCGAACTGGTAGCTCATGACGATGCCCGAAACGACCCCCATGCCGAAGGTCACCGCAAAGATCGTCTTCCAGTATTCGAATAGCCGCAGATAGGCAGGGTCACCCTTCCACAGCCACAAGCCGTTTAGAACCATCAAGTAACTGGCGGTGCCAATGGAGAACG
>JAEZFJ010000113.1 GCA_023437755.1 Pseudomonadota bacterium | reverse complement strand
TCGCGTGCGGTCGCGAGCGCAAGATGGCACCTCCTGGTGACCCAGCGACAGGCAGGTGACCACCGGCTGGCTAGCGCGGCAGCATCTTGCCCGGGTTGAGGATGCCCTTTGGATCGAGTGCAGTCTTGATGGCGCGCATCATCTCGAGCGCCACCGGGTCCTTGACCCGTCGCAAGAGGTCCACCTTGAGCTGGCCGATCCCGTGCTCGGCAGACACCGAACCTCCGAGGCGGAGCACCACCTCGTAGATCGCCTCGTGCAGCGCCTCATCGTATTGCGCCATGAACGCCTTGGCGTCGGCCCCGACGGGTTGGCTGAAGTTGAAGTGGATATTGCCGTCGCCGACGTGGCCGAACGGCACCGGGCGGATGCCTGCCACCAGCGCCTCCGCGGCCGCCGAGCCCTGTTCGATCAGCGCCGGAATGGCCGCAACAGGCACGGAAACGTCATGCTTGATGGAGGCGCCTTCGCGCGACTGGCATTCGCTCATCTGCTCGCGGAAGGCCCACATGCGGGTGCGGTCAGCCAGGGATTCGGCGAAGACGGCGTTGTCGATCAGGCCGGCGATAAACGCCGCTTCGACGGCACTGGCGAGCGTACCGGGGTCACCGCCGCTCATGCGCGAGAACTCGACCAGCGCGTACCAGGGCGACGGGCCGGCGGTCGGGTCGCGATCGAGCATGCCGTGGCGGAGCTGCATGTCGAGGCCGAGCGCAGGCACCAGTTCGAAGGCCGTTAGGCGTCCGCCGAGCCGCTCGCGCATCAGCTGGAAGAGTTGGACGGCGCGGGCGGGGCTGGCGACATTGACCAGCGCCGTTTCGTGATCTTCCGGCTGCGGGAACAGCTTCAGGGTCGCCGCGGTGATGATGCCGAGCGTGCCTTCGGCCCCGACCAGCAGGTCCTTGAGATCGTAGCCGGTGTTGTCCTTCTTGAGCGAATTGAGGCCCTGATAGAGCCGCCCGTTGGCGAGCACGGCTTCCACGCCCATGGTGAGCTCACGGGCGTTGCCATAGGCGAGCACGTTGACGCCGCCGGCATTGGAGGAGAGCAGGCCACCGATCCGGGCCGAGCCCTGCGAGGCGAGCCAGAGCGGGAACATCATGCCCTCGGCTTCGGCGGCGGCGTGAACCTTTTCGAGGATCGCGCCGGCCTCTACGGTGATCGTGCCTGCGGCCGGATCGATGCTGCGGACGCGGTCGAGTCGGGCGAGGCTCACGATGACCTCGTCGCCACGGAGGGGCACCTGGGCGCCGACAAGACCGGTATTGCCGCCTTGGGGAATGAGGCCGATGTCGTGCTCGTTGGCCCAGCGGGCGATCGCCTGCACCTCTTCCACTGTGCCGGGGCGAACCACGGCGGCGGCCGTCCGGTGGAAACGCCGGCGCGGTTCGCTGACATAGGTTGTCATGCCCGCGCCCGGGGTGATGACATGGTCGGTGCCGACAATGGCGGCGAGCGTGGCGATGATGTCGAAGGTCATGGTGAAAGCTTGAGCTGGCGGGGCGGCGAACTTGCCCCCTACAGGGCCCTGTGTCACAACCGACCTAACGACTCCAGCAAGGGAAAACAACAATGACCACTGGATTGATGGCCGGCAAGCGCGGCCTCATCATGGGTCTCGCCAACAACCGGTCCATCGCCTGGGGCATCGCCAAGCAACTGCATGCCCAGGGCGCCGAAATGGCGTTTTCGTATCAGGGCGAGGCGCTGAAGCGCCGCGTGGAACCGCTGGCGGCCGAGGTCGGATCCGACTTCCTCGTCGAGTGTGACGTCAGCGACGAAGCCGCCATGGACGAGACTTTCCGCCAGATCAAGGAACGGTGGGGGCAGCTCGATTTCCTGGTCCACGCCATCGGCTTTTCCAACAAGGAAGAGCTCGAAGGCCGCTATATCGAGACCAGCCGCGACAACTTCGCGCTGACCATGGACATCTCGGTCTACTCCTTCACGGCCGTCGCCAAGCGCGCCGAGCCGCTGATGTCGGCGGGCGGATCGCTGCTGACGCTGACCTATTACGGTGCCGCCAAATACGTGCCGAACTACAACGTCATGGGCGTTGCCAAGGCGGCGCTCGAGGCGTCTGTACGCTACCTTGCCGTCGACCTCGGAAAGTCGGGCATTCGCGTCAACGCCATCTCGGCCGGTGCGATCAAGACGCTGGCGGCATCCGGCATCTCCGGCCTGCGCGACATGCTGCACTGGCAGGAAGCCAACTCGGCCCTGCGCAAGAACGTCTCCATCGCCGACGTCGGTGGCGCAGCGACATACCTGCTGTCCGACCTTGCAGGTGGTGTCACCGGCGAAATCCACTACGTTGATGCCGGGTTCAACGTTGTCGGCATGAAGCTGCTCGACGATGCAACTCCCGCGGCGAGCGAATAAGCGCTCGCCACCAGCTTGAAGGACGCGCCCGCCCACGGCGCGGAGTGAACATGACTGCGCCCGCCTGGCCGGAAATCTACTTCATCCGGCACGGAGAGACGCCGTGGAATGCCGAGCGCCGCTATCAGGGGCGCAAGGACATCCCGCTGAACGAGAAGGGCAAGGGCCAGGCGAGCCGCAACGGCAAGCTGCTCGCCCAACTGTTCAAGGAGCGCGGGCTCGACCCGCGCGCCTTCGAATGGCACGCCTCACCCCTGGGTCGCACCCGCGAGACCATGGACCGCGTTCGCGCCGGATTCTCCATCCACCTGCCCGAGGTGAAATTCGACGTGCGACTGATGGAAATCTCCTTCGGCGTGCTCGAGGGGAGCCTCCACGAGGAACTGCCGGCCAACATGGCCGTGGCGCCCGGCCATCGCGACGAGACCTATTGGGACTTCCGACCAGAAAACGGCGAGAGCTACCGCGACGTCGAGGCGCGGTTGATCGAGTTTGCCGCGGTGCTGACCGGGCCATCGGTGGTGGTGGCGCATGGCGGCATTGCCCGGACCCTGCGCGTGCTCATCGAGCGGGCGCCGGTGATCGAGGTGATCAACTGGGCTCCGCCGCAGGATGCCGTGATGCACTTCACCCCCGGCAAGATGGAACTGCTGCGGCCCGACGAGGACTAATGGCCCTCGCGCAGGCGTTCGGGGAGCGCGACCTGCCCGAACTCGCTGGCGAGTTGCCGTAGCGCCCGGTGCGGCCTCGATTGACCCGGGCGCCGCCGCTGCCCTAAACAGGCGGCCAACAGGGGCTGTGCCATGTCGTTCAATACCTTCGGGCATCTTTTCCGCTTCACCACCTGGGGCGAGAGCCATGGGCCGGCGCTCGGCGTCGTGGTCGACGGTTGCCCCCCCGGCCTGTTGCTGACGCCTGAAATGATCCAGCGCGATCTCGATCGGCGCAAGCCGGGCCAATCCAAGTTCACGACGCAGCGGCGCGAAGCCGACGAGGTGCGCATTCTTTCGGGCGTGTTCGAGGCCGAACGCACCGACGGGCCGCGCACCACCGGCACGCCGATCTCGCTGATGATCGAGCACACCGACCAGAGGTCCAAGGACTATTCGGAAATCCGGGACAAGTATCGCCCGGGCCACGCCGACTACACGTATGACCAGAAATACGGCATCCGCGACTACCGCGGCGGCGGCCGCACCTCGGCGCGGGAGACCGCAGCGCGGGTGGCGGCAGGTGCCGTGGCCAGACAGGTGCTCGAGGGCGTCACCGTCCGGGCCAGCCTGGTGCAGGTGGGGCCGCACAAGATCGACTACAACCGCTTCGACTGGAACGAGGTCGACAACAATCCCTTTTTCTGCGCCGACCCGGTGGCGGCCGGGCAGTGGGTTGAATATCTCGACGGTATTCGCCGGGATGGCAACTCGGTGGGCGCCGTGATCGAGGTCGTCGCCGAAGGCGTGCCGCCGGGCTGGGGCGCGCCGGTCTACGGCAAGCTGAGTGCCGACCTCGCTTCGGCGATGATGAGCATCAATGCGGTGAAAGCCGTAGAGATCGGCGCCGGTTTCGAGGCGGCGAGCCTGACCGGCGTCGAAAACGCAGACCAGATGCGGGCCGGCCCGGAGCAGCCCTACTTCCTCTCCAACAAGGCTGGTGGCATCCTCGGCGGCATCAGCAACGGCGACCCCATCGTCTGCCGCTTTGCGGTGAAGCCCACATCCTCGATCATCACCCCACGCCAGACGGTGACCACCAGCAACGAGGACACCGACATCATCACCAAGGGCCGCCACGACCCCTGTGTCGGTATTCGTGCGGTGCCGGTGGGCGAGGCGATGATGGCTTGCGTATTGGCCGACCACTACTTGCGGCACCGGGGGCAGACGGGCCGCGAGGGTGCCGTGGGGTTCGAGCGGAACTAGGCGTCAGGCGGAGCGTCTGAACACCAGCACCGTCTCCCGGTTGCCGTCGCCTCCACTGATGGGGGAGGGGACACTCAGCCGATGTCCAAAGCCTGTCGCTTCCACAAACGCGATCACCTCGGCCATGGCACGGGCCGTCTCGGCCTCGTCCGTGACGATCCCGCCCTTGCCCACATGGTCACGGCCGACCTCGAACTGTGGCTTGAACAGGATCACTGCATCAGCGCGGGGCCTGCAAAGCGCCAGTGGTTCGGCGAGCACCTTGGTCACCGACACGAAGCTGATGTCGGAAACTAGCAGATCGATCGGCTCAGAGATCATCTCTGCGGTCAGGTCGCGGGCGTTGGTGCTCTCCATGCTCACGACGCGATTGCTGCCACGAAGCCGCTCATGCAGCTGGTCCTGACCCACATCGACCGCGTAAACCCGCGCCGCGCCGCGCTCCAGCAGCACTTGGGTGAACCCGCCGGTGGAGGAGCCGACATCGAGACAGGTGCGGCCTTCGACCGGAACAGCGCCGGCATCGAGGCCGGCGATCAGCTTGAGGGCAGCGCGGGAGACATAGGTGGAAGCCGGATCGGCAATGGCAACGGCGTCGTCGGGCCCCACCTGCTGGTTCGGTTTGCTCGCGGCCACACCGTTGACGGTGACCGTCCCGCGGAGGATCGCGTCGCGGGCCCGCGAGCGGCTGGGTGCCAGCCCTCGCTGCTCCAGCGCCTGGTCG
>JAEZFJ010000406.1 GCA_023437755.1 Pseudomonadota bacterium | reverse complement strand
CAAGGCTGGCACCGAGGCCGAGCACCACATAGGTTGCGCCGGCAGCCACCGGTGCGGGCCAGCGTCGCGAAGGATCGGGATGTGCTTCCGGTCCCGCACAGATCGCCGCGGTGATAGCGGCGAGATTTGTGGTGATCGAGCCGAACAAGGCGGTGACGCCGCTGGCGATGCCGGTCAACACAAAGGGCCCGGCGGGATTGACGGTGACGCCGTTGGCCCGCAACACCGCTAGGCCCGGCAGGTTCTGCGATGCCATCGTGACAATATAGAGAGGCACCGAGATGCGGACGATCGCATCGAGGGAGACGGCGGGCGCGACAAAGGACAGACTCGGCCAGGTGCCTTCCAGTGCACCTGGCGGCAGATGGGTGGTGATGGCCAGCACGAGGCCGGTGACCACCACTGCGATGGGCACGGCGTAGCGGCGTGCGAAGCGCAGTCCGAGCGCCCATGTGAGCAGGATGGGCAGCGCCATTGCGGGCACCTGCGCCACGGCCTCGACGGGCGCAAGACACAGGCTCAGCAGCATGCCGGCGAGCATGGCGTTGGCCAGCGAGGCCGGTATTGCCGCGATCAGGCGAGCCAGCGGCCTGAACAGCCCCGTCAGAACTACCAGCAGAGCCGTGACCAGGAACGCGCCGACGACGGCTTGAAAACCGCCCGCGGGTTCCCCCACCGTCAGCAGGAAGGCGGCCCCGGGGGTCGACCAGGCAAAGCTGATCGGCGTGCGGGTTCGGGCGCTGACCGCCATGTTCAGCACTCCGAGCCCGAGGCAGAGCGCCATCAAGCCCGAGCCCGCCTGGGCAGGTGTGGCGCCGGCCGCAGTCAGCGCGGCGAGCACCAGGGTGAAGGTGCTGGCATAGCCGACAACGGCCGCGAGTGTTCCCGCCATGATCGGCTGGGCAGGGTTCCAGCGGCCAGAGGGCAGGGCGGCACTGGGAGTGGAATCGGCAAGGTGCGGGGGCGGCTCGCGGGTCATGCCGCCTTATACACCGGGTACGTCTGGGAGCCAGCAAGGAGGCGGACGGCCGATCTTGCTCAAGCTTACATTGGCAACAACATCGCCGGCTCTCCGTTGGCTAGGGCACAGACAAGCGGACGGAGACCGAGCATGCTGGCGATGGACTACAGGGGCCCCTATCGGGTGCGGGCAGAACAGAAGCCGATGCCCGCAATCGAACACCCCGAAGACGCCATCGTGCGCGTCACCCGTTCCTGCATCTACGGCTCGGATCTGCACCTCTATCACGGCATGGTGCCCGATACCCGCGTCGGGCGCCCAACATCGAGGCGGAAATGGGTATTCGCTCGGAGATCCAGTACAACAAGCCGGGTCTGGTGAGGAAAACTGTCATCGCCGCTGCCGCGGTGGGGGTGCTCCACGCGCTGATCAAGTCAGCCGCGCCTCGACGCCAACCAAGCCGCTGGCGCTACTGAACGGCGATCAAACGGCTGGTGCTGCTGGAAAGGTGGAGGCCTCGTCCGGAATCGAACCGGAATACACGGATTTGCAATCCGCTGCGTAACCATTCCGCCACGAGGCCTCTGGGCGCCTTCTCAACAGGTTGGTGCTGACCTGTCAAGATTGCCCATCGACCCGCGTGACGTAGCCTGGTCGAAAGCTGTTATTTTGCTGTTTCCGTGAGCTCCGAACGCAGGATCAGCCCGTCAGGCTCCCAGCGATGCTGGTGGTCTATGTGGGCGATTGCCCAGCTGAAGGCCTTGTGCAGTTCAGTCAGGCTTTGCTGCTGGATGGCTCGGGCGAGCAGCCTATTCATCTTCATCTTGGCAGGGAGGTGTCCGGCCGGTCCGACCCGCTCGAACGAGACGCTTACGCCCGCGGCCACCCAGGCGGCGACTGCTCCTGCAAAGAGTTCGGAGAGCAGGAAAGGCGATCGGCGCAGGATGACGACCGTGATGGCATCCTTCTCGATTGCCTCAGGACGCAACACCACTCCACTGGAGCTCGGATGCCATTCCGGTCCGAGGTCGGACAGGAAGAACCAGCCGCAATACCATCCACGGCAGGGTTGCGGTCGTACTGCATAGACGGTGCAGCCTCGTCCGCGCTCGCAGTGCGGGCACAGCGTATTCGACGGCTTGTCCAGTTCAGGCGACCTGATGGGGATGAATTCGCAACAGGCGGTGCAGTCGCCGCAGCTCCGATCCGCCAATCGCTTCAGCACCGGCCCGCCTCCCGCGATCCCGCTCCGGGGCGAGAGTGAAGGCAAGCAGGACCCCTGTCCAGCACCAGTGGATGAAGCTGCGACGCGGCGCCGCGTGCGCTTGCCAGTCGCCGGTTCGGGGGATATGCACGTCCGGCATATGCTTTGAGGCTACGGACTTCACTCCCATGTTCGATTTCCAGCGTGCTCGCACCTTCATGGTGGATAACCAATTGCGCACGAGCGGCGTCAGCGACTGGCGCATTCTTTCGCGTATGGGTGCGGTGCCGCGGGAGGAATTCCTGCCAGATGGCAAGCGCGAGCTCGCTTACCTCGACAGCCTGCTGTGGCTGGGTGAGCCGCGGAAAGGCCGGTTCATGCCGGCGCCGGCGGTCTTCGCGAAGCTTTTGCAACTGGCGGAGATCGGCAGCCAGGACACGGTGCTGATCGTTGGAGCGAACTCGGGCTACTCGACCGCAGTGGTTGCAGGGCTCTGCGCGAAGGTAACCGGGCTCGAGCACGATGCTGCGCTGGCGGACAGTGCTCACGCCGCTCTGGAGAAGCTCGCGATCACCAATGCCACGATCGTTGCCGGGGATATCTCTGCCCTCGGCAAGGACCGGTACGACGCCATCCTCCTAGAGGGCGCCGTTGAGACCGTGCCACCGGCTTTGCTGGACCGGCTTGCGGATGCTGGCCGTTTGGTGGCGCTGGTGCACGAGGGCGGCGTTTCCGTAGCTACGGTGTACGTCAAGTCCGATGGTGTGGTCACCTCGCGTCAGGAGTTCAATGCCAGCTTACCGGCGTTGATGGTCAAGACGGGCGAGCAGGACTTCGTATTCTGACTGTTGCGTGAGTGCCACCAGACGACGATATCGTCAGGTGAGAGCTTGGTAGGGGTTGTGCGCTAGTATTGGCAACGCCACTTCGGGCCAATACAGTTTTCGGGTGGATGGAGTAGGGGCGATGAAGATCAGAGTTCTGGTGGCGGTTAGCGCCTTGGCGCTGACGCTCGGTATCGCCGGCACCGGTGCTGCCCAGGCACAGTCGATCGCTCAGGCCCTGGCCGCTGCGTATGACCATGCTCCGGACCTGCAGTCCGCCCTTTTGAACGCCAAATCGTCCGCGGAAGACATCGTCAGGGCAGAGTCGGGGAAGCGACCTACTATCGGAGCTTCGCTGGGCGGTAACTACAACTGGGCGGTCGGGCCCGGCGCCGTCGGGCCGGGTGGAACGAATCCTACAGGTGCTTTCACCGGCAGCAGCACCTTCAGTGCCGGCGTTTCCTACAACCAGACCATCTTCGACAATTTCGCGACCGAGGCGCAGATCGAAGCTGCGCGCGCCGGGGCCGAAGCCGCCGAGTACCAGATCCGCAACACCGAGCAGAATGTGCTGCTGGACGTGGTGCAGGCCTATATGGACGTGATGACGGGTCAGCAGCTGGTAGCGCTGCGGCAGGAGAACCTGACGTTCTTCCGTGCGCAGCTGCAGTCATCCGAAGATCGGCTCGAGGTGGGGGAGGGTACCCGCATCGACGTGGCGCAGGCCGAAGCCCGTCTCGCACAGGGTGAAGCGGGGTACCGAGCTGCGATTTCGAGCCTTGAAATCAGCCAGGCGACCTTTCAGCGCCTGGTCGGCGCAGCGCCGCGCAACCTGTCCGGCGGTCATGATTTCTCGCGTCTGATCCCCAACACCTTGCAGAGTGCCATTGCTGAGGCCGAAACCGGCCATCCGGCGATCCTTCTGGCGAAAGCAGGGATACGCGCGGCGCAGGCCGGCAGTGACGGTGCACAGGCGGCGTTCGGCCCGAAGGCCACGGTGAACGGGGAAGTGGGCACCTCCTACAGTTCCAGCTCCGGTCCTGCGGGTCTTTCGGGCCGCGTTGGCTTCCAGATCACTGTCCCGATCTACGCAGGCGGGGCGCTGGGTGCGGGCGTTCGCATGGCCAATAT
>JAEZFJ010000373.1 GCA_023437755.1 Pseudomonadota bacterium | reverse complement strand
GTCCGTCCCAGCGGTTTCTGGCAGAAGACGGCGAGGCCCGCCTCAAAGGCGGCGATCGACTGCTCGGCATGAAGCGCACTTGGCGTGGCGATGACGATCGCGTCGAGCCCGGCGGAAAGCAGGTCATCGAGCGAGCTGGCGACCTCTGCCTCCGGCGCGATCTTCAGCGCGGCCTCCCGCATCTCCGGAGAGGGGTCGGCAATCACCGCCGCCTCGATCAGGCCGGTATCGGCCAGCGACTGCATGCGGTAAAGGCCGATGCGTCCGGTTCCAAGGAAACCCACCCGCGGCCGCGATGCAGCCGCCGGTTTCTGCTGTGTTGCTCCGCTCATGGGTAGGTAACCAGTGCCTTGAGGAAGCCCTCGGGTCGGTCACGCGTGGCGTTGAGCGCGTCGCCGAGCTGTTCCAGTGAGTAGGTGTGGGTGTAGAGCGGCGACGGATCGAGCCGCCCGTCCTTCACCGCCTCGACCGCGTCGCGGATGCCCTGGATGTAGACAGCCTGCTCGCGCTCATGAGCGTTGATCACATCGAGGCCGCGCCAGTTCCACATCTGCATGTTGACCTGACGCGGACCGTCCTGGTGGTAGCCGGCAATCACCAGCCGCCCATGTTCCCTGGTGAGCTCTGCGGCAAGGTCCAGCGGCCACTGCTTGCCGACGGCTTCGATGACCACATCGCAGAACACGTCGCCGGTCTTCTGCTTGACCTCTTCGATGATCCGCCAGTGATCGTCCATGGCGATGGTTTCGGCGTCGAGTTCGCTGGCGAGGTCGAGTGCCGTATGGCGGCGGGCGATTGCGATGACCCGGGCACCGGCGCCGCGAGCGAGCTGGATCAGCAGCGCCCCCAGAAAGCCGATGCCCACAATAGCGACGGTGTCGCCCGCCTTGATCGCCGAGCGCTTGAAGATGTTCATGGCGCAGCCAAGCGGCTCGCCGGGGAAAGGGACGCCATCGAGTTCCGGCGGCAGCTTCACCACGGCAGTGGCCTCCGCCACGTCATGCGTGGCGTAGCTGTGATAGGAAAGGGCGGCGACACGGTCACCGATTTCGAGATTGGTCACACCATCGCCCACGGCATCGACCAAACCCCAGCCTTCATGGCCGAGGCCGCCGGGTTCGGTCGGGAACTTCATCCATTCGGGGCCCGCCCAAGGGGTGAGATTGGAAGCGCAGACGCCGCAACCCTCCAGCTTGACCCGGACCTGGCCGGGGCCGGGCTCCGGGACCGGGTGCGACTCGACAACCATTTCGCCCGGACCGGTCACCACGGCTGCGGACATCACGCCGGTTGGCGCCACAACATAGTTCATGATCGCCCCCGATCAGCGTTCGACGAACTTGTTGAAGCGGCTCTTGCCGCCATCCTTGGTCTTGTCCTGATACAGGAAGGCCAGCTTGTTCTTGTCGAAGACCTCGAAGAACTCCTCCCAGGAAATCTGCTTCAGCGAGTCCTCGGGTTCACCGAAATCGATGCGCAGGATGCCGCCCTCGCCCTTGGTGTCGACCATGGCTGGGTGGCCGTCACGACCCTCTGCCCATTTGCGGATTTCGTCGTGATCCGTGGTGGTTTTGGATTCGCTCATCGTTTGCTCCTTCGCCCACTGCCGCGTGTCTCCGCGGTACGACCCAGCAACAGGTACGCGGGGGCGGGGGTTCCTGCCGGGGCCGGAGCGGAACCGATCTCGGTACGGTGCTTGGCCAAAGCTCCGGCCAGTCCAACTTCGCCTTAACCTATGATAGAAAGGCTGTTCGGTTGCAGCCCTCGCGCCAGATTGCTGCGAGAGGCGAATTCCCCGGAGTTTCTGCCTGTTGCTCCTGAGGATATCCCTCAACAGGTCCGGCCTCCCGGGAGCCCGCCGGAACTGGGGCGATGCTGGAGCCTTCCTGTGAAGGTACTTACCTCAGGGGTCGGCATTACATGAAACAGGTACTCGTCACGGGTGGATGCGGCTTTATCGGGCGATATGTTGTCGATGAGCTGCTGGCGCAAAACTACCAGGTGCGCGTGCTCGACAGCTTCGTCGAACAGGTTCATGGCGGCAAAGTGCCGGCCATGCCGGCGGAGGTCGAAGTGCTCCGCGGCGACGTGAGGGACGCGGCCTTGGTCAAGCAGGCGCTCGAGGGCGTCGAGGGCGTCATCCATCTCGCTGCCGAAGTCGGTGTCGGCCAGTCCATGTACGAGATCGCCCGCTATGTCGGCGGCAATGATCTCGCTACCGCCGTGCTGCTCGAGAACATGATCGACACTCCGATCAAGCGCATCGTGGTCGCCTCCTCGATGAGCGTCTATGGCGAAGGCCTCTATCTCTCCGAAGACGGCACGCGGCAGGCATCGATCCGTCGCCGCCCCGCCGCGATCAAGGCTGGTCAGTGGAACCCCACCGATCCCAATGGTGGTGCGCTGCGCCCCGTCGCGACCGACGAGCAGAAGCCGGTCGATCTCGCCTCCATCTATGCGTTGACCAAGTATGCGCAGGAAAAGGAAGTGCTGATCTTCGGCGAGGCCTATAACGTCGATGCGGTCGCGCTGCGTCTGTTCAACGTCTTCGGTCCCGGCCAGGCGCTGTCCAATCCCTATACCGGGGTGCTCGCCAACTTTGCCTCGCGTCTGGCCAATGGCCAGGCGCCGATGATCTTCGAAGACGGCGAGCAGCAGCGCGATTTCGTGCATGTGCGCGACATCGCCCGCGCCTTCCGCCTGGCGTTGGAACAGCGTCCTGCGGCGGGCCACGTCATCAACATCGGTAGCGGCAACGCCTATTCCATCAAGCGCGTTGCGAGCCTGCTGGCTGCGGCAATGGGCGTGCCGGAACTCGAACCGGAAATCATGAACAAGGCGCGCTCGGGCGACATCCGCAACTGCTTTGCCGACATCTCCAAGGCGCGGGAACTGCTCGGTTTCGAGCCGCGATTCCGGCTGGAAGACTCGCTGGAGGAACTCGCCGACTGGGTTCGCGAGGCGGGCGCCGTGGTCGACCGAGGCTCCGAGATGCGCCGTCAGTTGGAAGAGCGGGGTCTTGTTTCATGACCAATCGCCCGATCGCCATAACGGGAGGAGCCGGCTTCATCGGTTCCAACCTTGCGGACACCTTGCTTGCCGCGGGCGAGCGGGTGATCGCCATCGACAATCTCAGCCGGGCCGGAGTGGAGCAGAATGCTGCCTGGCTCAAGGAGCGCCATGGCGGGCGCGTGGAAGTGGTGGTGGCGGACGTCCGTGACCGCGATGCCATTGCGCCGGCGATCGCCCGGGCCGGAGCCGTGTTCCACATGGCCGCGCAGACGGCCGTGACCACCAGCCTTGTCGATCCCGTCGATGATTTCGAAGTCAATGCACGCGGCACGCTGAACGTGCTCGAAGCCGTGCGGGCTGCCGGTCACAAAGCACCGGTGATCTTTGCCAGTACCAACAAGGTTTATGGCAGCCTCGATGACATCACGCTGAAGCAGGAGGCGGCTGGCTATGCGCCCGCCGACGAATTGCTGCGGGCCCGCGGGGTGGGCGAGGACCGCAAGCTCGCGTTCTGCACGCCATATGGGTGCTCCAAGGGCGTGGCCGATCAGTATGTGCTCGATTATGCGGGCTCCTACGGCATTCCGACGGCCGTGCTGCGCATGAGCTGCATCTACGGGCCGCGCCAGTTCGGCACCGAGGACCAGGGCTGGGTCGCCCATTTTTTGATCCGGGCGCTACAGGGCAAGCCGATCACCATCTATGGCGACGGCCAGCAGGTCCGCGACGTCCTCCACGTCAGTGACGCCGTGGCGGCCTACCGCGCCGTCCTCGCGTCCATCGACAAGGTGAGCGGTCATGCCTTCAATCTCGGTGGTGGACCGCGCAATGCCGTCAGCCTCAACGCCGTGCTGGAAGAGATCGGGAGCGTGACCGGAACCGAAGTCGCTATTACCAACGACGACTGGCGGGAAGGAGATCAGCGCTACTTCGTGGCCGACACATCGAGGCTTACGGCCGAGCTGGGCTGGAAAGCGCAAATGGGTTGGCGCGCCGGCCTGCGTGATCTGGCCGACTGGCTGCGCGGCAGTGCTAACGCCAACCGGCAACGAGTCAGCGCATGATGGTCTTGCCGGAGCCTGTCTTCAGTGCCCACCACGGCTCCGCCGTATCGCTGCATCGTCCGCGCCATGTGCTGATGACCCTCGACGCCGTCGGCGGGGTCTGGCGCTATGCCATGGATCTCGCTGCAACTCTCAAGACCTCCGGATACAGCTTCACCTTCGCCGGCTTCGGTCCTCCGCCCAATACGCGGCAAAGGGCGGAAGCCGAGGCGCATGGAGATGTGGTCTGGCTCGATGCGCCGCTCGACTGGACGGCGCCGGACGAAGACAGCCTTCGGGACGTACCGGTGCTGATTTCGCAACTGGTCGATGACCGCGAGATCGACCTCGTGCACCTCAACCTGCCGTCGCAGGCGGCGCGGCTGGAGCTCAGCCTGCCGGTGCTGACCGTATCGCATTCCTGCACGGTAACCTGGTTCGCCGCAGTGCGTGGCACCAGCGTGCCGCCGGATTGGCTTTGGCAGGAGCGGCTGAACCGTCTCGGCTTCGAGGCTGCAGACATGGTGGTGGCGCCGAGCCAGGCGCATGCGTCCCTGCTGCGCCAGAGCTATACGTCCCTGGGGTGCCCGCGAGTGGTCTACAATGGCTCGGACGCGGTGGCCGTCCACACGACACGCAACGACTTCGTCTTCGCCGCCGGCCGTTGGTGGGACGATGGCAAGAATGGCGGCGTGCTCGATGCCGCCGCAGCCATGACTGACTGGCCGGTGGTGATGGCCGGCTCCAATCACGGTCCAAACGGCGCCCATCGCGAGATTGCCCACGCCCAGTGGCTGGGGGAACTGGGCCACACTGACGTGATGGCCCGGATGCGCCAGGCCGGCATCTTCGTGTCGCCATCGCTCTACGAGCCCTTCGGACTGGCGCCGCTGGAGGCCGCCGGCAGCGGTGCGGCGATGGTGCTGTCCGACATACCGACCTATCGCGAACTCTGGGACGGCGTGGCGCTGTTCGCCGACAGGCATGATCCGAAGGCCTTTGCCGAGGCGATCAACAGCCTGGTGCGCGATCCGGAGCGGCGCCGCCAGCTCGGCGCTGCCGCACGCGAGCGCGCCGGGCGCTTCACCCTGGCCGCGCAGGGCCGCGCCATGCAGCAGGTCTACGAGAGCCTGCTTATGCCCAGTTTGAGTCGCACTGCCTGAGGGCCTCGATGCACTTCGTATTCTATACCCACTCCCTGGTGTCCGACTGGAACCACGGCAACGCCCACTTCCTCCGCGGGGTGATGCGCGATCTCCGCAGCCGCGGCCACTCCGTGCTGGCGCTGGAGCCGGCTGATTCCTGGAGCCGGCAAAACCTGCTGAAGACGCAGGGGCCTGCTGCGATCGAGCGGTTCGGGCATGACTTCCCCGGGCTTGCTGCGCGCCAGTACGATAGCGAGTTCGATCATGAGGCTGCCATCGACGATGCCGATGTCGTGGTGGTGCATGAATGGACCGATCCGGAGCTGGTGGCTCGCATCGGTCGCGCCCGCCGCAATGGCGGCCGCTTCACGCTGCTGTTCCACGATACCCACCACCGCGCGGTTTCGGCGGAGGACGACATCGCCGCGCTGATGCTGCAGGACTACGACATTATCCTCGCTTTCGGCGAGACCCTGCGCGAGCGGTATCTCAAGGCTGGTTGGGGCCGGCAGGTGGTGACCTGGCACGAGGCTGCAGACCATGTGTTGTTCCATCCCATGCCGGAGGTCGACCGCGAGCGCGACCTGATCTGGATCGGCAATTGGGGCGACGACGAGCGCTCGGCCGAGATCCGCGAGTTCCTGATCGAGCCGGCGCGCGACCTGCAACTGACCGGCACCGTCCGCGGCGTTCGCTACCCCGATGAAGCCATCGCTGCAGTCCGCGCTGCGGGGCTGGAGTATGGCGGCTGGATCGCCAATGCCGATGCACCGAGTGCGTTTGCCCGCCATCGCGTGACCATGCACATCCCGCGCCGGCCCTATGTCGAGGCCCTGCCGGGGATTCCGACCATCCGGATGTTCGAGGCGCTCGCCTGCGGCATCCCATTGATTTCGGCGCCCTGGGACGATGCGGAGGGTCTGTTCCGGCCCGGAATCGACTTCGTCTTCGCCAGAAACGGCGAGGAGATGCGGCACCTGCTGACAGACGTGCTAACCGACCGCAGCATGGCCAAGGACCTGGAGCGGCACGGGCTCGAGACCATTCTCCAGCGCCACACCTGCACCCATCGTGTCGATGAACTGCTGGCGGTGCTCGCCACCCACGGCAGCGAGCGCGTGCTCGAGAACCTGGCGGCAAAGGAGGCTGCACAATGAAGATCGCGTTCTATGGCTCGAGCCTGCTCTCCGCCTACTGGAACGGTGCCGCCACCTATTACCGTGGCATCATTCGCGCCCTGGCCGGGCTCGGCTACGAGGTCACCTTCTACGAGCCGGATGTCTACGACCGGCAGAAAAACCGCGACATCGACCCGCCCGACTGGTGCAGGGTCGTCGTCTATGACGGCACGGTCGAGGCGCTGCAGCGCGTCGCAGCCGAGGCCGCGGAAGCCGATATCGTCGTCAAGGCCAGCGGCGTCGGCTTCGAGGACGACCGCATCCTCGAAGCGGTGCTCGCCGCTGCCGCGCCCGGAGCATTGCGGATCTTCTGGGACGTCGACGCACCGGCGACCCTTGCCGAACTGCAGTCGGCTCCGGATCATCCGATGCGCCGCGCCCTCAACAGCATCGACCTCGTCCTGACCTATGGCGGCGGCGACCCGGTGATCGACGCCTATCGTGAGCTCGGCGCACACCATTGCATCCCGATCTACAACGCGCTCGACCCGTCGACCCATCATCCGGCGCCGCCGCAGACGCGGTTCGAGGGTGATCTCGGCTTCCTCGGCAACCGCCTGCCGGATCGCGAACGGCGGGTGGAGGAGTTCTTTCTTGCGCCCGCGGCACGCCTGCCGCTGCAACGGTTCGTGCTCGGCGGCTCTGGCTGGGGCGACAAGTCGATGAGCCCCAACGTCCATTATATCGGCCATGTCGGCACCGCCGACCACAACAGCTTCAACGTCACGCCCAAGGCGGTGCTCAACATCTCGCGCGAAAGCATGGCGCGAAACGGCTTCTCCCCAGCCACACGGGTTTTCGAGGCGGCCGGGGCAGGGGCGTGCCTCATCACCGACTATTGGGAGGGCATCGAGATGTTCCTCGCGCCGGACCGCGAAGTGCTGGTCGCCCGCGACGGCAACGACGTGGTCGACATCCTTGCCGCTCTGACGCCCCAAAAGGCCGATGTCATTGGTGAGGCCGCCATGCGCCGCGTGCTGTCCGAGCACACCTATGCCGACCGCGCCGAACTCGCCGACGCCATCTTCCGCCGCCATGTCGAAATGCGCCGGACGGAGGCAGCGGAATGAGCGGGCGCTATGATCTCGTCGTCCTCGGCCTGTCGCTGTCGTCGTCCTGGGGCAATGGCCATGCCACCACTTTCCGCGCGCTGTTGCGCGGGGTAGCTGCCGAGGGCAAGCGCGTGCTGTTCCTCGAGCGCGATGTGCCGTGGTACGCCAGCAACCGCGATCTGCCGGAGCCGGATTTCTGTACGCTGGAATATTACAGCAGTGTCCCGGACCTGATCGACCGCTTCGCGCCCGAAATGCGCGCGGCCGGCGCCGTCATGATCGGCTCCTACGTCCCGGACGGGCCGGCTGTCATCGATGCGGTCGCCGGATTGCAGCCGGCGCATCTGAGTTTTTACGACATCGATACGCCGGTGACGCTGGCGAAGCTCGCCCGCGGAGACGAGGAATATCTCGAGCGGCAGCAAATCCCGCTGTTCGACATCTATTTCTCGTTCTCGGGCGGCCCGACGCTGACCCGGCTCGAGCAGGAGTTCGGCGCTCAAAGCGCCGTCGCGCTCTACTGCTCGGTGGACGATGCCCGTTACCAGCCGACCGGCGAGAGTCCGGAGTGGGATCTCGGCTATCTCGGCACTTACAGCCCCGACCGACAACCGACGCTGGAGCGCCTGCTGCTGGAACCGGCGCGTCGGCTCCCTCACAGACGCTTTGTGGTGGCCGGTCCGCAATACCCATCGGAGATCGACTGGCCCGCCAATGTCGATCGCATCGAGCACCTGCCGCCGGCCGAGCACCCGAGCTTCTACAGCCGGCAGCGGTTTACGCTGAACGTCACCCGCGCCGACATGATCGCAGCTGGCTGGTCGCCAAGCGTGCGACTGTTCGAGGCCGGCGCCTGCGCGACCCCGGTGATAAGCGACTACTGGGATGGCCTGGGGGAATTGTTCCCAGTTGGCGTGGCGCTGATGGTGGCGGAGGATGCCGATCAGGTGGTGGACGTTCTGGAGGGGACGTCCGACCCGGCGCGTCGGGATATTGCTGCAGCGGCGCAGAAGCTGGTCCTGGCCGATCACACCGGGCATGCTCGTGCCCGTGAACTGCTTGCGGCGCTCGGCTTGACCGGGGCTGACGCCTCCGCAGCACCACAGAAGCGGCGGCCGTGTGAG
>JAEZFJ010000105.1 GCA_023437755.1 Pseudomonadota bacterium | reverse complement strand
GGCTTTGACCCTGGATTGCAATTCGGCGGCGCGGCCGTCGGCAGCCCAGGAGACTTGTTTCATGCACCTTCGTCCGATCCTTCTCGCCGGCACGATGCTGAGCGCGTTGCTGCCCGCCTCGAGCTTCGCCCAGGAAGACCCTGTACAGACGGCGGCTCCCAACGCGCCGGACCAGACGCCGGCGTACGAGGGACAAACGCGAGCGCCCCAACCGGACGCGCCAGCTGCGGTCACCACCGAGGTGGTAGCCGAGGGGCTGCCGCATCTGTGGGCCATGGAGTTCCTGCCCGATGGCCGCATGCTGGTGACGGCGAAATCCGGCGTGCTGCACATCGTTGCCGCCGAAGGGGAAGCGAGCGAGCCGATCACCGGGCTGCCGGAAGTCGACCTTGTCGGGCAGGGCGGGCTGCTCGACGTGGCCCTGGCCCACGATTTCGAGAAGTCCAGCCGCATTTACGTCTCCTATGCCGAGCCACGCGAGGACGGGAACGGCACGGCGGTTGCCGCGGCAACGCTGGTGCTCGACGAGAGTGGCGGTGGCAGCCTCGAAGACGTCGAGGTGATCTTCCGTCAGGAGCCGACCTATGATGGGGCGCTTCATTTCGGTTCGCGCATCGTGCCCACCGAAGACGGCAACCTGTACATCACCGTGGGTGAGCGTTCGGACGAGCCGATCCGCGACCAGGCGCAGGAGTTGGCAAGCGGGCTCGGCAAGCTGTTCCGCATCGATCCGGAAGGCAACGTGCTGCCGGACAACCCGTTCGTCGACAACGATGATGCTCTGCCGGAGATTTGGAGCCTCGGTCACCGCAACGTCCAGTCGGCGACCCTCGATGGCGAGGGGCGGCTGTGGACGGTGGAGCACGGTGCCAGGGGTGGGGACGAACTCAATCGACCGCAGCCGGGTCTCAACTATGGCTGGCCGGACGTGGCCTATGGCATCAACTATGATGGCACCACGATCGGGGAAGGGATCACCCAGGACGCCGAGACCGAGCAGCCGCTCTACTATTGGGACCCGGTGATCGCACCGTCCGGAATGGCCTACTATGACGCCGACCTGATCCCCGAGTGGCAGGGCGCCTTCATCGTTGGCGGACTGGTGTCACAGGGGCTGGTGGTGCTCCACATGGACGGTGACCGCGTGGCCTTCGAGGAGCGGGTGCCGCTCCAAGCGCGCGTACGCGACGTGCGGGTGGGGCCGGACGGCGCCGTCTATGCAGTGACCGAGGATCCGCGAGCCGGATCCTCCACCATCGTGCGGGTCGGCAGCGAACGCTGACCGGAACAAACAAGGGCGCCAAAATGGCGCCCTTGCTGTCTAGCTCGGTGGCGGGCGCCTAGAACGCGCCGTGGCAGTGCTTGAACTTCTTGCCGGAGCCGCAGGGGCAGGGCGCGTTGCGGGAGACGCCGACCAGGAGCTTGGGGTCGATCGGCTTCAGCGGGCCCGTGGGGATCGATGCGTCGTCCCCGACGGCGTCGTTCTCGCCGGTAGTCGCATCGATATGGGTCTGCTGCAGGCCGGACAGGTCTGGTGCCGGGGTCGGCTGCGGCTCGGGGCGGATTTGCAGCTCGACGTGGCTGAGCTGCTGGGTGACGCGCTCGCGCAGGGTGCCGAGCAGGTTCTGGAACAGCTCGAAAGCTTCCTGCTTGTACTCGTTGAGCGGATCGCGCTGGGCTATGCCGCGCCAGCCAACCACCTTGGACAGGTGGTCGAGGGTAGCCAGGTGCTCGCGCCAGAGGGTGTCGATCGACTGCAGCACGATGGACTTTTCCACCTGTCGCATGATGTCGTCCGAGTACTTTTCGCGCTTTTCCGCCGCCTTCGCGTCTGCCGCTTCCACCAGGCGCTGGGTGACGATCTCGGCGTCGATGCCTTCTTCGGCTGCCCATTCGGCCGCAGGGATGTCCAGGTTGAGCAGGGTCTTGGCTTCGGTCGCCAGGAGTTCGGTGTCCCACTGCTCGGGATAGGAGCGCGGCGGGATGGCGCGGGACACGATGGTGTCGACCACGCCGTGGCGCATTTCGTTGACGGTCTCGCCGACATCCTCGGCATCCATCAGCTCGATACGCTGTTCGAAGATGACCTTGCGCTGGTCATTCATCACATCGTCGTACTTCAGGATGTTCTTGCGGATGTCGAAGTTGCGCGCTTCGACCTTGCCCTGGGCGCGTTCGATGGCCTTGGTGACCCAAGGGTGGGTGATGCTTTCGCCCTGCCGCAGCCCAAGCTTGCTCAGCATGGAATCCATGCTGTCGACCGGGAAGATGCGCATCAGGTCGTCCTGCAGCGACAGAAAGAAGGCGGAATGGCCCGGGTCGCCCTGACGGCCGGAGCGGCCACGCAGCTGGTTGTCGATGCGGCGGGATTCATGGCGCTCGGTGCCGATCACCATGAGGCCGCCGGCCGCCAGTGCCTTCTCCTTGGCCTCGGCGATGGTGCGCTTGATCTCGACGATCTTGGCTTCGCGGTCGTCACCCTCGAGGCCGGCCGTCTCGCGCTCGATGCGCATTTCGAGGTTACCGCCCAGCTGGATGTCGGTGCCACGGCCGGCCATGTTGGTGGCGATCGTGATGGCGCCCGGCAGGCCGGCATCGGCGACGATATAGGCTTCCTGCTCGTGGTGGCGGGCGTTCAGCACGTTCATCTGGCCGACATTCTTCTTGCGCAGAATCTCAGCCAGCATCTCGGATTTCTCGATCGAGGTGGTGCCGACGAGCACCGGCTGGCCGCGTTCGCGGCATTCGGCGATGAGCTTGGCGATCTCGTCGAACTTCTCGGCGGCGGTACGGAAGATGGCGTCGTCCTCGTCGACGCGCTGCACCGGCACATTGGTCGGGATGGTGACGACGTTGAGCCCGTAAATGTCGGCGAATTCCTCCGCCTCGGTGGCGGCCGTGCCGGTCATGCCGGCCAGCTTCCTGTAGAGGCGGAAATAATTCTGGAAGGTGATCGAGGCGAGCGTCTGGTTCTCGGGCTGGATCTTGACGTGTTCCTTGGCCTCGAGTGCCTGGTG
>JAEZFJ010000352.1 GCA_023437755.1 Pseudomonadota bacterium | reverse complement strand
CACCTGATGAACGTCACCACCCAGGCGATGGACATCGGTGCGCTGACGCCTCCGCTCTGGGGGTTCGAGCAACGTGAGCAGCTCATGATCTTCTATGAGCGCGCTTCCGGTGCGCGTCTGCATGCTGCCTATTTCCGACCTGGCGGCGTCCACCAGGACCTGCCGCAGGCCCTGATCGACGATATCGGTGCGTTCTGCGACACCTTCACCAAGGCGCTCGATGACATCGACACGCTGCTGACGGAGAATCGCATCTTCAAGCAGCGAAACGTCGACATCGGCGTGGTGAAGCTCGAAGACGCATGGGGCATGGGCTTTTCCGGCGTGATGGTGCGCGGTTCGGGTGCTGCCTGGGACCTGCGCAAGGCGCAGCCCTACGAATGCTATGACGAGCTGGATTTCGACATCCCGATTGGCAAGAACGGCGACTGCTACGATCGCTATCTCATCCGTATGGAAGAGATGCGGCAGTCGACCCGCATCATGCGCCAGTGCGTTGAGAAGCTGAGCTCGGCGGAAGGGCAGGGGCCCATCTCCTCGCTCGACGGCAAGGTGGTGCCGCCCAAGCGCGGCGAGATGAAGCAATCGATGGAAGCCCTGATCCATCACTTCAAGCTCTATACCGAGGGCTTCAAGGTGCCGGCCGGTGAAGTATACGCTGCCGTCGAGGCGCCCAAGGGCGAGTTCGGCGTCTACCTGGTGAGCGATGGCACCAACAAGCCGTACCGTTGTCACATCCGCGCGCCGGGGTTCGCGCATCTGAGCGCCATGGATTTCCTGTGCCGCGGCCACATGCTGGCGGACGTGGCGGCAATCCTGGGTTCGCTCGATATCGTGTTCGGAGAGGTTGATCGCTGATGGTTGCGCGGCGCCTTGCGGACGAGTCGGTTCAGCCGGCAGGTTTCGCATTCAATGAAGAAAATCAGCGCTGGGCCGAAGGCAGGATTGCGCTGTATCCGGCTGGCCGGCAGCAATCGGCGGTGATCCCGCTGCTTATGCGTGCGCAGGAGCAGGAAGGCTGGGTGAGCCGTGCCGTGATCGAGAAGGTCGCGGAGATGCTGGGCATGGCCTATATCCGCGTGCTCGAGGTCGCGACGTTCTACACCCAGTTCCTGTTGCAGCCGGTCGGCACCCGCGCCCATGTTCAGGTGTGCGGCACCACTCCGTGCATGCTGCGTGGCGCCGGAGAATTGATCGACGTCTGCAAGAGCAAGATCCATCCCGAGCCCTTCAGTCGCACCGAGGACGGCGCGCTGAGTTGGGAGGAGGTCGAGTGCGCTGGCGCATGTGTCAATGCTCCGATGGTGACGATCTTCAAGGACACCTATGAAGACCTCACGCCGCAGCGCCTGGAAGAGATCATCGACGCCTTCCATGCCGGCCGCGGTGACACGATTCGCCCGGGAACGCAGATCGACCGTCTTACATCTGCACCCGAAGGTGGGCGGGTGACGCTGCTCGAGCCGGCGACCGCAACCCGCGAGAAGTTCGTTCCCCCGCCGCCACCGCCTGAGGCGGCAACTCCGGCGGCTCCCGCTGCGGCACCGGCGCCTGCCGCCACACCGGCACCTGCGTCTGCTTCGCCTGCGGCCGCCGCTGCCGCCAAGCCGGACGGACAGGGCGCGGCGCCACAGTCGCCCACGACCAAGGGTCGTCCGAGCGATATGAGCGAAGAAGCCGCACCGGCCATCAAGGGTCCGGCGCCACAGGCAAAGGTCTCCGAAGGGAAGGCCGAGGCGGCGCAGGAGCGCTTCAAGCAAGGCGAGCATGCCGATGGCGAGCCGAACAAGGCGATGCGTCCTGGTGCGGTTGGTGCCGAGAGTGATGCGTCCAAGCTCGACGGCGGACGCGCTCCCGGCAAGCCGATCAACGAGGCCGCTTCGGACGCGGCGTCTGGTGACCCGAAGCGAGAGGCGCCGGAGCCTGAAAAGGCAGTTCAGGCCGAGCCGGAGACCATCAACCCCGTTCGTGAGCACGGCGGCAGCGGTCCGCTGTTCACTGCGCCCGAGGGAAGCCCGGACGACCTGCGCCTGCTGACCGGTGTCGGGCCGGTTCTGGCGCAACGGCTCAACGATCTTGGGATCACCAAGTGGAGCCAGGTGGCGGCACTGACCCCTGAGGATTTCGCCGAGGTGGAAGAGCGGCTCAACATGAAGGGCCGGATCGCCCGCGACAGTTGGCTGAAGCAGGCCGAGGTTCTCGTCCGTGGTGGCGAGGCAGAATACATCCGCGTCTTTGGCAAGAAGTCGCGTTAGGAGTGTGAGAATTGCTCGCTGACAAGGATCGCATCTTCACCAATCTGTATGGCCAAGGCGACTGGCGCCTGGAAGGCGCCCGCGCGCGCGGCTCATGGGTTGGTACCAAGGAATTCATCGAGTCAGGTCGCGACTGGATCACGAACGAGGTCAAGGCCTCCGGCCTTCGCGGCCGTGGCGGCGCAGGCTTTCCGACGGCGCTGAAATGGACCTTCATGCCGAAGGTCTCCGACGGTCGTCCCCACTATCTGCTGGTCAACGCCGACGAGTCGGAGCCGGGCACGTGCAAGG
>JAEZFJ010000341.1 GCA_023437755.1 Pseudomonadota bacterium | reverse complement strand
CCGTAGACCTCAGGGTGAGCCGATCGAACCACGAGGTCGGTGACACCGTGACCACGCCCCCCGTCCACAAACTCCCCTTGCCCCTCCGGGGAGAGGGGTCTCTCCATCACCACCTGAGCCCGCTTGCCGCGCAACCCACCACCCGCTATCCCCGCCATCATGCCCTTGCCGCCGCTGCCCATCGACGATGCCCTGCCCGGCCTGCTCGCAGCCCTCGAAGGGCACCCTGCGGCCGTGCTCGTCGCCCCCCCCGGCGCCGGCAAGACCACCCGTGTTCCCCTCGCCCTGCTGCCAGCCCCGTGGCGCAACGATGGCCGCATCGTCCTGCTCGAACCGCGCCGCCTCGCCGCCCGCGCTGCCGCCGCGCAGATGGCACGACTCCTCGGCGAGGAGGTCGGCGGCACCGTCGGCTACCGTATCCGCATGGACTCGCGTGTCTCGGCCAAAACCCGCATCGAGGTGGTCACCGAAGGCGTCTTCACCCGCATGCTGCTCGACGATCCCGAACTCACAGGCGTCGCCGCGGTGCTGTTCGACGAATTCCACGAGCGCAGCCTCGATGGCGATCTCGGCCTCGCCCTGGCTCTCGACGCTACGGCGCTCCGGCCCGACCTCAGGCTCGTGGTCATGTCCGCCACCATCGACGGCGCCCGCGTTGCCAGCCTGCTTGGCGATGCGCCCGTGATCACCAGCGAAGGCCGCGCCTTCCCGGTGGACACCCTCCACCTCGAGCCCGATCCCCTTCAGCGCCTCGAGGACCAGGTCGCCTCCGCAACCTTGCAGGCGCTCCGCGCCCATCCCGGCTCGGCCCTGGTCTTCTTGCCTGGTCAGGGGGAGATCACCCGCACCGCCGAACGCCTCGCCGCCCGCCTTCCCGCCGACACCGACCTCGCCCCGCTCTATGGCCAGCTCACCCCCGCCGAGCAGGACCGCGCCATCCGCCCGACAGAGCCCGGCCGCCGCAAGGTGGTTCTAGCGACCTCCATCGCCGAAACCTCGCTCACCATCGAAGGCGTCCGCATCGTCATTGATTCCGGCTTCCGCCGCGTCCCGGTCTATGAGCCGGCGACCGGCCTCTCGACGCTCGAAACCCGCCGCGTCTCCCGCGCTGGCGCCGACCAGCGTCGCGGCCGCGCCGGCCGTGTCGAGCCCGGTGTCTGCATCCGCCTCTGGAACGAGGGCCAGACCGCTGCCCTGGTGCCCTACGACACTCCCGAGATCCTGGCTGCCGACCTCGCCAGCCTGGTGCTCGACCTTGCCGTCTGGGGCGTCAGCGACCCGGCGCAGCTCCACTTCCTTGATCCGCCGCCCGCCCCCGCCTGGGTCGAGGCCGTCGCCCTGCTCCAGCGCCTCGACGCTCTCGATAGCGATGGCCGCATCACCGCCACAGGCCGGCAACTCTCGCGCCTGCCGCTCCATCCGCGCCTCGCCCACATGATTGTTGCCGGTGCCGCCGAAGGCGATGCAGCGACGGCTGCCGAACTCGCCGTGCTCGTCACCGAGCGCAGTCTTGGCGGTAATTCCGCCGATCTTGCCCACCGGCTCGACTCGTTCCGTCGCGACCGCTCCCGCCGCGCCGACGATGCCCGCAATCTCGCTCGCCGTTGGGCTCGCTCCGCCGGTGGCAGCGGGGGCGAACCGCTCGTTCCCGGCCGCCACCTTGCCCGCGCCTTCCCTGACCGCGTCGCCCAGCAGGCCGGCGGCCGCGGCCGCTTCCGCCTTGCCAATTGCCGCCCGGCGACGCTCGAGGAAACCGAGGCCCTTGCGCGCGAGCCCTTCCTCGTTGTCACCGAGATCACCGGTGCCGCCGCCAACGCCCGCATTCGCGGCGCCGTCACCCTCGACCGCGCCGACCTCGATGAACTCTTCGCCCATCGCATCGAGGGCGATGTCCGCCTCAGCTTCGATGCCGCTTCCGGCAGCGTCCGCGCCCGGCGGCTCCGCCGTCTCGATGCCCTGATCCTCGCCGACGAACCCGTCGCCATTTCTGATGCGGAAGCGGCCAGCCGCCTGCTCGCGAACGCTGCGGTGGAGCGCGTCGCCAGCCTCGCCTGGAGCAAGGATCAACTGGCCCTGCGGGGGCGCTCCAGTTTCCTCCGCACGCATCTCGGTGACACCTGGCCCGACCTTTCGGACAGCGCCCTCGCCCAATCGTCAGAATGGCTCGCGCCCTACCTCAGCGGCCTCACACGCCTCGCCGACATCACCGCCGCCCATCTCGGCAATGCCCTCGACGGCCTCCTCCCCTATGCGCAGCGCCAGGAGATGGAGCGCCTGCTGCCCAGCCACTTCGCCGCCCCGTCCGGCAGCCACGTGCCCATCGACTATGCCGGCGAGAACGGCCCCACCCTCGAAATTCGGGTGCAGGAACTGTTCGGCCTCGACCGCCATCCAGCCGTTGCCAACGGCAAGGTGCCCCTGCTCGTCGTGCTGCTCTCCCCCGCCCACCGGCCGATCCAGACCACGCGCGACCTGCCCGGCTTCTGGCGCGGCTCCTGGCGCGACGTCGCCCGCGACCTCAAGGGTCGCTACCCCCGTCACCCCTGGCCCGACGACCCTCTCGCCGCCCGCGCCACCAATCGCGCCAAGCCGCGCGGGACCTGAGGCCGTGACCCGAGGGTCCTGCACTTTCCGGTGCCTCAAAACAAAACACCCTCGGATCAAGTCCGAGGGTGACGTTCAGCGAGACTTTGCGGCGCCTCGGCGTGGCCGCTTACGCGTCCTTACTCGGCAGGCTGGAAGTTCAGCGCCACCCCGTTGATGCAGTAGCGCAGCCCCGTCGGCGGCGGCCCGTCCGGGAACACGTGACCCAGATGGCTGCCGCAGGTGGCGCAGTGCACTTCCGTCCGCGTCATTCCGAAGGAGCGATCCGTCTCGGTGTCCACCGCGCCCGGCAGCGGGTCGTTGAAGCTCGGCCAGCCGGTGCCGCTCTCGAATTTCAGCGTCGACTGGAACAGCGGCGTATCGCAGCCGGCACAGGTGAAGGTGCCCTGCCGCTTTTCGTGCAGCAGCGCGCAGGAGCCGGGCCGCTCGGTGCCGTGCTCGCGCATGATGCGGAATTGTTCGGGGGTCAGCCGGGCCCGCCACTCGGCGTCGGTGCGGGTCACGGGATAGGTATGGGCATCCACGGCATCACTCCTTTGTCGGGCTGTCTTTGCTGCTCAATATAGGCTTTGCTGCGCCGCGTCCCAACTACCCCCATCTTCACGTCAGGCTGAACGATGACCACCGTGACCTCGCTCGAGCAACTCGAAGCGCTTTACCAGCCCGCGCCCGCTGCCGCTTCCACCGTCAAGGTCACCGACCGGCTTACCCCCGAATACCGTCGCCTGATCGAGCTCAGCCCCTTTGCCATGCTCGCCACCGTCGGCCCCGAGGGCCTCGACTGCTCTCCGCGCGGCGACCGGGGCGGTGTCATCCGCGTCGCCGACGACCGCACCCTGCTGCTGCCCGACCGCCGCGGCAACAACCGCATCGATTCCCTGCGCAACCTCATCCGCGATCCGCGCTGTGCGCTGCTGTTCCTGCTGCCCAGCTCCGGCACCACCCTCCGCCTCAACGGCCGCGCCACCATCAGCATTGATCCCGGTCTGCTCGACAGCTTCGCTGTCGACGAGAAGCGCCCGCGCTCGGTGGTCGTCATCGCCATCGAGGAAGTGATTT
>JAEZFJ010000326.1 GCA_023437755.1 Pseudomonadota bacterium | reverse complement strand
GACCTGATGCGACTGATCGACACCTCGGCCTGGATCGAATGGCTGGTCGGCTCGCCGACCGGGGACCTTGTGGCAGTGCATCTTCCTGAACAGGAAGAGTGGTTGGTGCCCACAATGGTACAGCTCGAACTGGCCAAATGGAGTTTGCGAGAGGTGGGTGAAGAAAAGTCCGATCAGATCATAGCCTTCACACAGCTTTGCCGGATCGCTGAACTCGACACGGAAACCGCGCTTCTTGCGGCCGACTGCTGCCGAAAGCACAAGCTGGCGACGGCCGATGCTGTCGTCTTTGCCAGCGCCAGAACTTATGGTGCTACACTGATTACCTGTGATGCCCATTTCGAGGGACTACCTGGCGTGACCGTTATCGCAAAAGTCATCCCATGACCTCAAAGCTCGCCTGTCCCCGCAGGAAATCCCGCGCCTTTCAGGGCACCCGCTTCCTTCGGGGCGTGAAGTCCTGCGCCGCCTATACGAGCTGATACGGGATCGGCAGAGCTTCAACTTTGAAACTACCTTGAGCGGCAGCCAGCCGGTCGAGCTCATGGCGAGCGCCGGTGCGGAAGGCTATCGGATCAACATGGCGTTCGTCGTGTTGGGCTCGCCGGAAATGCATCTCGCTCGCGTCCGGACCAGGGTGGCATCCGCGGGCGACGATATCCCCGCAGAGACGATACTGCGGCGCTATGACCGCGCGCTCAACAACCTTCCGGCAGCAATACGGTTGGCCGACCAGGTCATCATCTTCGACAATACCGATAAGGCCGCAGACGCTCTGTGCCCCATCGACGGGCGAAGGATTGCTTTCAGCGGACTGGACGACGACGATGAACTCCAGGTTCGTCTGGCAGATCTGGTTGGCGCAGGGCTGGACCTGCCGCGGAGTTCCAGGCTGAGCGCGGTTAGGCAGGGCAGTTGAATCGTGAGGCGCTCCCAGCCAATCCTCTCGGTGAGCCTTGTGCTCACTGCTATTCCTGCTTTCGGTTCCGTTGCGGATCGACCCTGGCTCGGGCACGTACCCCCGGCAAACGCGCGATAACGCGGTTTGTCGCGCATGGGCCGCCCGCCAGCCGAGCACCGAGAGCCGGCTATTCGCTTCTCCTTCCCTTGCCTTGGTCCCTGCACCGGACCAGAGAGCGATCAGATGACAAACCACTTGGCCACGGCAACGCCTGGCAGGTGTTGAAGAAGTCAGCGGGTTCGCAGACGAAACCTGAGTGATCGGCCTTGTGGATGAGCGGATCGCACTACGTCAGTATCCGCTACATCGAACAGCTTGCCGAAGCTGGGACAGAGCCTTCCGTCGGCAGCGTTGGTGACTCTTATGACGGCCTGGCCGAAGCCATCAACGGTCTCTACAAAGCGGAAGTCATCATCTCCTTTCCCTTCCACTTTCCCGAACGGCGCGTGAACGGCGCCAGCCCGGCGAGGCTCGCGGCCTGTTTCGGCTCGAGCGTCCCGAGCTCGGGCATCTCG
Source organism: Pseudomonadota bacterium (assembly GCA_023437755.1). GTDB lineage: Bacteria > Pseudomonadota > Alphaproteobacteria > Rhizobiales > Devosiaceae > Devosia. The sequence continues at coordinate 1,209 of JAEZFJ010000326.1, read as the reverse complement.
ATCAGCAGCATGCATGCGGTCACGGCTGCGATACCGGGGATGGAGGTCAGGATGTCGAGACGCTCGGCCAGGGTGGGATCCGCCGCGATCAGGGTGGCGATGGTTTCATCGACCTCGGCAAGCTGCTTCTCGATGATGGCGAGCCGAGCCTTCGCCTGACGGCGGATCAGGCTGATCGCCGCTGTGTCCGCACGGTTCCCGGCCGCAGTCCGGTCCTTGATCAGCGCCAGCCGTGCGACGTGCAACTCCCTCAGTTCGTTCATGAGTTCGCCACGAACCGGTCGCGGCGGCAGGTCTAGCGCCAATCCCATCCTTGCCAGAAGCATCGCGTCCACCCGGTCCGTCTTGGCCTGGGTCCCTGTTGCCTCCGCGAAGCGGCGCGCCTGCCGAGGATTGACTTTGACCAGCGCGTGCCCTGCCTTTGCGAGCGCTTCCTCCATTCCGCGATGATAGGGGCCGGTCGGCTCGTAAACGATCCGCAGTCCTTCGACGTTGCCAACCCACTTCAGCAGAGCCTTGAATCCGGCCTTGTCGTTTCCGAAGGAGTTGTGCTGCCGGTCCGAGAGCCGGAACGCGTCCAGCCGGTCTTTCGAGATGTCGATGCCGATGATATCCTGCATCCGTCTTTTCCTTACCTCTGCTTGTCATGCAGGCCCGATGCCTTGCTATCCGTTCAGGTCATGAGAAAAGACAGGGGCGATCACACTACCGCACGGCCCTCGCGGCCGATCCATTCTCGATCCGTCCCCCGCCGCTGCCCGCCATATTTGGAGTGTCGGGCAGCGGCGCCCGTATAGCAACGGGGCCAGGGCAAGTCATAATACAAGCCATTGCGCTGGACCCGCCGCTCAGCGCTCTTTTCGCCATAGCCAGCGCCGGTGGCGGCACCAACTTCCATCTCCATCAGCCGTTCGGCAGCGAAGCCAATCATCTCGCGCAGAATATCGGCGTCGGGGGTCTTCTCTACCAGCGTCCGCAGGTTCATCATCGTGTCGGTCATCGGTGTCATCCTAGGCGGTGTGGACGAAGTGGATTCCCAAATCAGCTAATCGCTGATTCAACGCTGTTCTTTGCGGAGAGCACGTTGGTTCGGGGTTTGATGTCAGATGCAGAGTGGGCCTTCTTCGAACCGTTCGTGGTGGAGAAGGGTCCGAGACGAGGTCGGCGGCCTCGGGATCATCGGCTGGTGCTGGATGGGGTGTTCTGGAT
>JAEZFJ010000293.1 GCA_023437755.1 Pseudomonadota bacterium | reverse complement strand
CATTCCTGGGCCACGCTGGGGGTAGCGCGGCGCTTGCCGGCGCGGCGATACCAGTAGTCGGCATTGCCCATGTCGGCTTCGATCCAGTGCATCAGGGCGTGGACCCAGTCGAAAGCCGGCACGCCTTCCATGGCCTGGACGATGGCGTGAGCCTGTTCCCACTCCGGCCCGACGCGCAATTCGCCCTTCTTGAGCCACCACAGAGCCTGCAGCGGCTTCGACATGTCCTTGGGCGGCTCGGACCAGTCGAGCGAGGAGAAGATATCTACGGCCATCGGTGAGGTTCCTGTTGGCCCCGACGCCGCCCGCGGGCGGGTCGCTACCAGTTTCAGCTTGTGCATGGCCCGCAGATAGTGCGGAACGGCGGCGCGATCAAGCGCCGCTTCCCGCTGCGCCGGTAGACGTGAGGCGCCGGGGTCCGTCGCTTTACTTCAGGACCATGTAGATGTCGGTCAACAGATCCGCCTCCGGTACCTGGTCGGGCGAATTGAGATAGATCTCCCACATCGGCACACCCATCTCCCGTCCGATGCTCTTGAGGTGCTGCATCATCAGACCGTAGTCGTCCCGCAGCGAGGCGTATGACCCCTTGTGCTGGAAGTAGAGCAGCTCGCCGCCAGGGGTCACGTCGCCCTTGATCTCCCCTTCGGCCTTGGCCAGGTCCTGCCGCGACACCGTGAAGCCAGCCCGGAACTCCATCTGGTCCGGGCTATAGTCGGCATACACCGAAAGGGCGCCACCGGCAGGATTGACGCCGTGGGCCTGCATGAAGGCCCACACCGCCTCGAACGCCTCGCCCATCTTCGCCGAGATGTCGGCGGGTTCCATGCTGCTGGTTTTGGTGACGTAGAGGTAGGGTGTCTCCGACGCCTTGATGAGTTTGAACTCGGGCATGACATGCGCTCCAGATTGATGACTCAGCCTAGAGCGGAGCGCCAGTGCACTCCTTGACGGTCGTCAATCGGCGCTCACCACCAGCGCTTCGGGGCGAAATCGCCCCCGGCAGCCTTCTCGATCACCCGGCCGGCGGCGAACAGCGTTTCTTCGTCGAAGGGCTTGCCGATGATCTGCAGGCCGAGCGGCAGGCCCTTGCCGTCCTTGCCGGCGGGCACCGCGATGCCCGGCAGCCCGGCCATGTTCACGGTCACGGTGAAGACGTCGTTGAGGTACATCTTGACCGGATCGTTCTGCATGTCCTCGTCGCCGATGCCGAAGGCAGCGGACGGGGTAGCCGGGGTGAGGATCGCGTCGACGCCGGCATTGAAGGCGTCTTCGAAGTCCTTCTTGATCAGCGTGCGCACTTTCTGCGCCCGAACGTAATAGGCGTCGTAGTAGCCTGCCGACAGCACATAGGTGCCGATCATGACCCGGCGCTTCACCTTGCGGCCGAACCCGGCGGCGCGGGTCAGCTCGTACATGTCGGTGATGTCCTTGCCGCTGACGCGCAGGCCGTACTTCACGCCGTCATAGCGGGCGAGGTTGGACGAGGCCTCGGCAGGTGCCACGATGTAGTAGGCCGGCAAGGCATACTTGGTGTGGGGCAGCGAGATGTCCTTGACCGTCGCGCCCTCGGCCTTGAGCCAGTCGAGGCCCTGCTGCCAGAGCTGCTCGATCTCGGCCGGCATGCCGTCCATGCGGTATTCGCGCGGCACGCCGATGGTGAGGCCCTTGACGCCGCGCTCGACGGCGGCGGCGAAGTCCGGCACCGGCAGGTCGGCACTGGTCGAATCCTTGGGGTCGAACCCGGACATCGACGTCATCAGGATGGCAGCGTCTTCAACGGTGCGGGCAATCGGACCCGCCTGATCCAGCGACGACGCGAACGCCACGACGCCCCAGCGCGAACAGCGGCCATAGGTCGGCTTGATGCCGACGGTACCGGTGAAGGCAGCGGGCTGGCGGATCGAGCCACCGGTGTCGGTAGCAGTCGCCCCGGCGCAGAGCCAGGCCGACACCGCAGCGGCCGAGCCGCCGGAGGAGCCGCCGGGAACGAGGTTGGTATTGCTGCCCTCGGCGCGGAACGGGCTGGTGACCGGTCCGTAATAGCTGGTCTCGTTGGACGAGCCCATGGCGAACTCGTCCATGTTGAGCTTGCCCAGCATGACGGCGCCATCGCGCCACAGATTACTCGTCACGGTCGACTCGTACTCCGGCTTGAAGCCGTCAAGGATGTGACTGGCGGCCTGGGTATGGACACCCTTGGTGCCGAACAGGTCCTTGATGCCGAGCGGAATGCCTTCGAGCGGACCGCCCTCCCCGCGAGCGAGCTTCCCGTCGCTGGCCTTGGCCATGTCGCGCGCCTGGTCGGCGGTAACGGCGACATAGGCATTGAGCTTGTCGTTGGCGGCCTCGATGGCGCCAAGATAGGCGTCGGTGAGCTCGGTGGCGGTAAAGCTCTTGCTCTTGAGCCCGTTGCGGGCATCGGCGAGGCTGAGTTTGGTCAGGTCGGTCAAGGCAGATCTCTCTCGTGGTCTCGGGGCGTCGCTCAGGCGGGGACCGCCGGCGCCATCAGGTGCATTTCGAAGAAGGCGGACCATTCGCTCTCGGGATAGTCGAGGAAGGGGCCGCGGGGCTGGAAGCCGAAGCGGGTGTAGAGCCGGTGTGCCTCGGCCATGCCCTGGCCGGTGCCGGTCTCGAGTATCACCGTGTTGAGACCGCGTTCGCGCGCGAGCTCGACGATGCGTGCCAACAGTTGCGAGCCGACGCGCTGACCCCGCACATCCGGCAGGGTGAACATGCGCTTGACCTCGCCGAGTTCGGCCGAATGGACCTTCAGCGCTCCCATGCCGACGGCGCGGCCGGTCTCGTCGCGGGCGACGAACAGCGTGGTGTCGCTGCCGGCCATCTGCTCCACGGTCATCTTGAACTGGAAGTCCGGCGGCGAGAGCGGCAGCAGATGGTCGTTGAGATGCGCAACGAGGGTGCGGACATCGTCCTGCAGCGGTGTCTCGATAGCGATGCTGACCGCCATGGCCTACTCCACCACCTTCGGCACCATGAAGAAATTGTCCTCAGTCAGCGGGGCGTTGCTGACGACCTTGTCGGCATAGCCGCCATCGGTGACGACGTCGTCGCGGCGGCGCAACTGCATGGGGGTGACCGAGGTCATCGGTTCGACGCCGGACACGTCCACCTCATTGAGTTGCTCGACGAAGCCCAGCATGGCGTTGAGCTCGTCCTGGTAGCCGGCCACCTCATCCTCTTCGATGCGGATGCGCGCGAGGCGCCCGATGCGCTTGACGGTGGCGGCGTCGACGGACATGTGGCTAGGCTCCGGTGATTGGTCGGTTGCGGCGTTATTAGCAATGCGCCCGCCCAAATGACAACGAAAATGCCGTCGCAGGCCGGGCGCTACCAGTGGCGGCGAAATCGGCGTATCCTGTCTGGGCAGCAACAACAGGGATGTGTTGCCATGATCGCGAACAACAACGGCACCGCCTTGGGGCACGAGGGCGACCTCGCCCGGCTGTGGAACACCCTGCGGGTGATCGGCTGGTGCGCAGTTCCGCTGATCCTTCTGCTGCCGGCAATTGCCATGCAGTTCACGGGCGAAGTGCAGTGGACGGCGATGGACTTCGCCTTCGCCGGCGCGGTGCTCGTCGGTGCGGGTGTTGTGCTCGAACTGGTGACGCGCATAACCGTGCGGCCGGGGCTTCGCTTCGGTGCCGCGCTGCTGGTGGGCCTGCTGGTAATGGCGGTCTGGGCTTGGGCTGTCGCCTAGACCTCCACGGCGAGACCCTGCTCCAGTGCCACCAGGCCGGTGCCGTCGAGTCGGGGCGGCAGCTCCGTGAAGGCACGGTCGAGATCAGCGTCATCGAGGCCCAGGGCGAGCAGGCGTGGAGCGTGTCGGTCAAGCAGCGGGATGGCGCGGCCGGTTCCGTGGCTGCCCAGCAGGACGACGACAGCGCGATCCGCCCAGCGGCCGAGCATGGGCGAGTCGGCGGCAAGGATGACCAGTGGTGGCTCTCCTGGAGCGTCGATAACGAGGGCGGAAGCGCCGAGCGACCAGCACTCTACCGGTGGAGAGTCGGTTTCATCCAGCAGGCGACCGGCTGCGCGGGGGCGCCAGCTTTGCGCATCGACCGGCTGCTCGCCGGCTGCGAGCTTCAAGAGGCGGTCGGCGCCGCCGGTGAGTTCGGCCGGCGAGATGGCGGCCGGCGCGGTTTCGGCGTCGACCACGAGGATGCTGCCGCCCATATGCACCCGCAGGGTGGTGCCGCCGAACCAGGTGAGCTTCATCCGCTTTTCCTCGCCAATCCTGCCCTGAGCCTATAGGACACGGCGCAGCAACACGCGAGAACCCATGGCCGACGATCTGCCCATCACCGACCTGCCCGCCACCGGCAAGATCATGGGGCTGGACCTCGGCACCAAGACCATCGGCGTCGCCATTTCCGACGCGATGCGCTACTCGGCGACGCCGGTGGAAACCATCAAGCGCACAAAGTTCACCCAGGACGCAGAACGGATCGTGGAACTGGTGGAGCAGAATCAGGTGGTCGCCATCGTGCTCGGCCTGCCGCTCAACATGGATGGCAGCGAGGGACCACGGGTGCAGTCCACCCGGGCCTTCGCGCGCAACCTTGCCCGCCTGCTGCCGCTGCCCCTGGCCTTCTGGGACGAGCGGCTTTCCACCAGTGCGGTCACCCGCATGATGATCGATGCTGACCTGCGCCGCGACCGGCGCGCCGAGATCGTCGACAAGCTGGCCGCCAGCTACATCCTGCAAGGTGCACTGGATCGGCTGCGCAACGCCTGAACAACCTCAGCCGAGGACTTGCCCCGCCCGCTGCCCTCCGCTAGACCGCAGCAAATCCGAGGACAGGAGCCTATGGCAGAGGATCGCACCCACACCGGCGACTTCCCCCCTTTCCGCCAGCGTCACCTCATTTCCATTGCCGACCTGAAGCAGCACGAGATCATCGACCTGCTCGACCGCGCCGAGGCCATGGTTCCGGTGAGCCGGCAGGAGCGCAAGTCGCATCCGACGCTGAACGGGAAGACCCAGGTCAATCTGTTCTTCGAACCCTCGACGCGGACGCAGGGCTCGTTCGAAATCGCCGGCAAGCGCCTCGGGGCCCAGGTGATGAACATGTCGGTGAAGACCAGCTCCGTCAGCAAGGGCGAGACGCTGGTGGACACGGCAACCACCCTCAATGCCATGCGCCCGGACGTCATCGTCGTGCGCCATTCGGCGGCTGGCGCTGTGGAACTGCTGTCGCAGAAGGTCGGCTGCTCGGTGGTCAATGCCGGCGACGGCGCCCACGAGCATCCGACGCAGGCGCTGCTCGACGCCCTCACCATCCGCCAGCACAAGGGTCGTCTCGCCGGTCTCACGGTCGCCATCTGCGGCGACATCGCCAACTCCCGCGTCGCCAGGTCCAACCTGCTGCTCCTCGGGGC
>JAEZFJ010000244.1 GCA_023437755.1 Pseudomonadota bacterium | reverse complement strand
GGAATAGACGTAGACCTCAGGCCCCACCACGAGCGGCATCGTGAATATCTCACTGGAGAAGCTCTTCACCATCGCGCTTGCCAGCCAATAACCCAGCAGCCAGCCGATCGGCTGTGCCAGGACAGTGATCAAGGCGATTTCGCCGATGAGCAACATCGATACCTCCCTGCGGCGAAAACCCAGGACGCGCAGGCTCGCCATTTCTCGGCGCTACTCCGACAGGGATATGCGCGCGAAGTTGTAGACCACGCCAAAAGCGATGATTGCCGCCATGGCCACGAGAACTCCAATCATGACGAACATGTTCTGGGCCATGGTTTCCCGGAAGCGCTGGAGGGCCACCGCCCGCAAGCTGACGACCCCGAGAGACGGCGTCGCCCCGAAGGCGGCAAACAAAGCTGATTGTTCAGAGGGGTCGATCATCACATGTGCGCCGGACACCAGTTGGGTCCGGTCAAAGAGCGCGTCTACGGCGCTGAGCTCCATGTAGGCGGCAAGACCAAGATAGCTATCGACGAGGCCGGCGACCGGCACCGCGCGAGGGCGACGCTCGCCCTCCAGCGGCAGTATCTCCACGGTGTCTCCAACCTCTACCGACAGGAGGCCTGCAAGGGTGGTACTTAGGACTATACCCTCCTCCGGCAGACGCACTGGTCTGAGACTGGCGTCCAGAAGCCGTGTCAACTTGCTGGAGTCGGCATGTCCGCTGATGGCCACTCGCCGGCTTATGTGTCCGCTGCAGATCTCCACAGCCACGGTGCGAAACGGCTCCGCGACCATCACTCCAGGCAGCCGCTCCAGCTCGTAAATCGCCGCTGCGGGTTTCGCCGAAAGGAAGCTGATCGTGGCGTCCTGTCGCTCGGTGCGGTTGAAAGTGTAGTCGACCATGAAATTCATGGCGCCAATGGACCACAGTGAGCCCACAAGGATGGCGCACGCGGCTGCCACGCCGATGATCCCGCCTGTGGTGCGCCATGGCCAGTGCAGCAGGTGGCGACTGACGATGATCCAGCGCTGCGGTATTTTGCTGGCCATCATGCTCCGGTCGCCGAATAGCCGCCTGTATACGGGGGGAGCCGGCGGCACCATGGCGGTCGCCGGGGGCAGCCAGGCTGCTGTACGTACTGCACGGATCGCGCCGAGCACGGCGGCGGTCATGGTGATCGCGGCGGCGACCACGTACAGCACCGGATCCCGGCTGAAGATCAGGATCGGGAAGCTGTAGTACCGGGCGTAAAGCTCGGTCACGCCGTTGCCGGCCCAGATGCCGAAGGCATAGCCGATGGCGGTCCCGAGCAGCGCGATCAGCACCACGAATTCGATGTAGTGCAACGCGATCGACCAGGACGAATAGCCGAGCGCCTTCAGCAGGCCGATCTGCTCGCGCTCAAGCGCGATGAGACGCGTCAGCGTCATGTTGACAAGAAAGGCGGCCACCAAAAGGAACACCGGCGGCAGGACCGTGCTCATGCCGCGCAACTGGGTGAGTTCGGCGTCGAGATAGGCGTGGGACACCTGCTGGGATCGCCCGAACGCGCCCTGCCCCCCGAAAGGCTCCAGCACGCGATCGATCTCATCGATGACCGTTGCGCTGGAGGCGCCGGACATGAGCTTGACGGACAGCGTGTTGAAGGCGCCCTGCAGGTCGTACAGCGGAGCCAGCGTCGATTGTGCAACCCACAGCACGCCGAACTGGCCTTCGCTCGGCATCACCTCGCCAGGCATCACGGCGTAGATGTAGTCCGGCGAGAGCGCGATCCCGGTGATGCTTACCTGCCGCAACGCGCCGTTCATGATGACGGCGAAATGGGAGCCGAGCTCGAGGCCGCGGGCCTTTGCGAAGCTCTCGTTGACGACCACCTCGATGTCACGGCCCCTTTCAGGCAGCCTGCCGGCGCGGAGATAAAGCCGGTTCAACGGCTGGGGTCCGTCGGGCAGGGAGATCAGCAGCACCGAAACCGGGTCGGCTAGCCCCTCCATACTGGCTGACGCCAATCTGGTAATGCGTCCGTCCGATGTCAGCACGCCGTCAATCGCGCCGATCTGAGCAAGCGCCGACCGAGGTGCGCGCGTGACCCCGGCGAAGAGGTCGGCAAATCCATGACTTTCGTAGTAGACAGCGCGCGTTCGCTCGAGCGAATGATAGGTCCCAACACCGATGATCAAGGTCGCGACACCTGCCGCGATCACCAAGGCGATTGCGACAACCTGTGCCCAAAGTCGCCTCAACTCCCGCAACAGCTTGAGGTGAAGCACGCCCATGCCGGTCACCAACTCACGGCTGATGGTGACAGCCGCGTTGCGTTCTGCTCGATGGACGCAATCCGTCCGTTGGCGAAGTTGACCACCCGGTGTGCGATACCGCGGATGACAACGTTGTGAGTTATGACCAGGGTGGTCGTCCCGAATTCGGCGTTGACCTTGACCAATGCTTCAAGGACCACCACCCCGGTCCTGGAATCCAAAGCCCCGGTCGGCTCGTCGCACAGCAGCAAGGCTGGCCTCTTAGCGATGGCGCGAGCGATCGCGACCCGCTGCTGTTCACCGCCCGACAGTTGAGCTGGGAAGTGGTTCATCCGCTCGCCCAGGCCCACAAGTTCCAGTGCCTCTTCCGGGCGCATGGGCCGGCTTGCGATCTCGGTGACCAGCTTGACGTTCTCTCTGGCGGTCAGGCTCGGAACCAGGTTGTAGAACTGGAACACGAAAACGACATGCTCACGGCGGTAGCGGGTCAGTGCAGCCT
>JAEZFJ010000202.1 GCA_023437755.1 Pseudomonadota bacterium | reverse complement strand
GTATGGCACCGAAGGGCTGGTAGAGATTGCCGCCACCCCGGCCGAGGCCGCGGCTGCGATCGACAAGCTGTTCCGCATGGACCGCCAGCCCTGGGAAGAAAAGGTTAACCGCAAGCTCGCCAGCATGAGCTGGGACAAGACCTGGGGCGAGATGAACGCGCTGATCCTCGGCGAGCTGCGGCCTGCATCGAGCCTTAACGCCGCCTCCGCCGCGGGAGTGGCCGCCCGTGTTTGACTGGCTCGTGGTCGGAGCCGGCTTTGCCGGCAGCGTCATCGCCGAACGCCTCGCGTCACAGCGGGGCGAGTCGGTGCTGGTGGTGGACCGCCGCAACCATTTCGGCGGCAATGCCTATGACCGCTACGACGATGCGGGGCTGCTGATCCACCAGTACGGGCCCCACATCTTCCACACCAACTCCGAGCAGATCGTCGACTACCTGTCGCAGTTCACCGAGTGGCGCCCTTACGAGCACCGGGTGCTGGCCAGTGTCGACGGGCAATTGCTGCCGATCCCGATCAACCGCACCACCATCAACAAGCTCTATGGGCTCGACCTCACCACCGAGGACGAGGTGGAGGCGTTTCTCGCCGAGCGCGGCGAGCAGATCGAGGAGATCAGGACCTCGGCTGATGTGGTGCTGTCACGGGTGGGACGGGACCTCTACGAGAAGTTCTTCCGCGGCTATACGCGCAAGCAATGGGGCCTCGACCCCGCCGAACTCGACAAGCAGGTGACGGCGCGCGTGCCGACGCGAGCGAACGAGGACGACCGCTATTTCACCGACAGCTTCCAGGCCATGCCCGCCGGCGGATACACCCGCATGTTCGAGCGGATGCTGAGCCACCCCAACATCAAGGTGATGCTGCAGACCGATTATCGCGACATCCGCGACCTCATCCCCCACCGCCGCCTGGTGTTCACGGGGCCCGTGGACGAGTATTTCGACTTCCGGTTCGGCAAGCTCCCCTACCGCTCGCTGCAGTTCGAACATGTGACGCTTGAGGAGGAGTGGCACCAGCCGGTGGCGGTGGTGAACTACCCGCAGGACCAGGACTACACCCGGATCACCGAATACAAGCACCTGACCGGCCAGCAGCACCCCAGGACCAGCATCACCTACGAGCATCCTTCGGATGTCGGCGACCCGTACTACCCGGTGCCGCGGGAGGAGAACCAGGAGCTCTATCGGAAGTACAAGCACCTGGCCGACGCCACGCCCAACGTGCACTTCATCGGGCGGCTGGCGACCTATCGCTACTACAACATGGACCAGGTGGTCGGGCAGGCGCTGGCCGAGTTCCGCCGCATCCAGGAAAGCATCCCTGCAGGTGCGGAGGTGCGGCAGACGGAGGCCGTCTAGTGCAGCGTAAGGAAACGAACGGCGCCGCCGGCTCCATCCAACTCTGGGGCGGACTCGAATGCACCGTGGTCCGCATCGGCGACGGCTTTCGTGACGAGTTCACCGAAACCGGGCACCGCGACCGGATCGAGGATCTCGATCGGATCGCCGCGCTCGGCATCCGGACGCTGCGCTACCCTGTGCTGTGGGAGAGTGTGTCTCCGGACCATCCCGACCAGTGCGACTGGCGCTTCGCCGACGAGCGGCTCGGCCGGCTGCAGGACCTCGGGATCGAGCCCATTGCCGGGCTGGTCCACCACGGCAGCGGCCCGCGCTATACCGATCTGCTCGATCCGGGATTTGCCGAGGGTCTGGCGCAACACGCCGCGCGGGTGGCGGCACGGTACCCGCATGTGCGGCAGTTCACCCCCGTCAACGAGCCACTGACGACGGCCCGGTTCAGCGGGCTTTATGGACACTGGTATCCGCATCGGCGCGACGAAGCGTCGTTTCTCAAGATGCTCGCCAATGAGTGCCGCGCCACGGTGCTGGCCATGCAGGCAATCCGGCGCACCACGCCCGGGGCGCAACTGGTGCAGACCGAGGACATGGGGAAGATCTTCTCCACCGGGCGGCTGCAGTACCAGGCGGACTACGAGAACGAGCGCCGCTGGCTCGCCTTCGACCTCCTGTGCGGGCGGGTCGATCGCGGACACCGCTTCTGGCGGCCGCTGCTGGATGCCGGAGTGAGCGAAACGGATCTGATGTTCTTTCGGGACAACCCGACGCCGCCCGACATCATCGGGGTGAACCACTACCTCACCAGCGAGCGCTATCTCGACCACCACTGGTGGAACTACCCCGACCATTTTCATGGCGGCAACGGCCGCGACCGCTATGCCGATGCCGAGGCCGTGCGTATCCCACAGCTTGAGGACCTCGTGGGGCCGGAGGCGCGACTGCGCGAGGTGTGGGAGCGCTACCGCATCCCCATGGCGGTGACCGAGGCGCATCACGGCTGCACCGGGGACGAGCAGGTGCGATGGGTGCTCGATGTCTGGGATGCGGCGTGCCGGGTTGCGGCGGACGGGGTAGACCTCAGGGCCGTGACCCTGTGGTCGCTGTTCGGAGCGGTGGACTGGAATTCCCTGCTCACCGAAGACAACGGCTTCTACGAGCCCGGCGCCTTCGACATCCGCCACGATCCGCCGGCGGAGACCTTCCTCGCCGAAGCGGCGCGGGAGTTCGCTGATTCGGGGGTATGCGCCGGCACCAATGCCGTGGCGCAGGGCTGGTGGCGACGGCCGGACCGCTTCTACGAGGCGCCCGAGGTTGAAGGCACGCCGGCTGACGTTGCCCGCAGGGAAAAACCATCACCCTTGCGCGCAAAAGTGAGTCCCGCGGGCCACAGCCAAAATCAATTGTTGAAACAGGCTTGATTGCACCGATATCTGCGCGATCCTTAGAGTGGGCCGGACTTCGGGCGCAGTGTCAACGCTCGATCGACTGCTAGGTTCCATCGCCGACGGCAAGAAAATGCAGATCAGTTTCGACACCAATCAGTTTCCCCTGTTCCATCCAGCCGACCTGGACGACGTGAAGGACCCCTGCCCCGTGTTCGACGGGCAGCTCTGGCACGTGTTCGGCTCCGGAGGGACGGTGACCACCGAGACCTGGAAGATCTACCACGCCACCGCGCCATCGATGGAAGGTCCGTGGACGCAGCAGCCGCTGATCACCCTGCCGGTGCAGGGCTCGGGAGTCGCGGCGCCGGGCGTCATCTTCGACGAGGGCGTGTTCCACATGTTCGTCCAGACCGAGTTCATGAAGTCGGGCGGGCGCTGCGAGCACCTGGTGTCCAATGATGGATACGAGTGGGTGCGCCTGCCGACCGCGTTCATTGCTCTCGTCGACACCGACGAGGACGGCATCTACGACCCGCATCCGGCGGTCGTGGGTGGGCAGAAATACATCGTCTATTCGGGCATGGCCAAGTTCGCCCGGGTGCCCCAGCCCGACGTGTTCCTGGCGCGCAGCCTCTCCGGCACCTGGTTCGGGCCGTGGGAGCGGCTGGGCAAGATCCTCGACCACAGCGACATCCCGCACCACAATCCGCGCGACCACCACGACTACGAGTGGGGCATCGAAGGCGCCCAGCTGGTCGAACTGCCGGACGGCCGGGTGCTGCTCAACGCCACCTCCTTCCTGCCGGCGGGGGAACGCGGCAACCGGCAGCGGGTGTTCTTCGCCGTTGCCGACAGCGTCGAGGGACCCTATCGCACGCTTGGTCCTGTGCTCGATCCGCTCGAGCCGGGCGAAAACGGACACTCCACCGTGATGATTCAGGGCAACGAACTGGTGCTGTTCTACCAGAGCCGGCTGCGCACCACCGATCATCGCTGGCGCTATGGCATCGCCCGGGCGCAGATGCGTCCGGCCAATGCCAACGCGGCGGAGGAGGCTGCTGGCTGAACTCCCGAGGCGCCGTCCAACACGGCGCCTTGACGCCTCCGGCGATTTCCAGCATCTATCGCCGTGTCGCGGGTGTAGCTCAATGGTAGAGCAGAAGCTTCCCAAGCTTACGACGAGGGTTCGATTCCCTTC
>JAEZFJ010000137.1 GCA_023437755.1 Pseudomonadota bacterium | reverse complement strand
TGTCCACCTGCAGGAATTCCTGCTGCGGATGCTTGCGCCCGCCCTGCGGCGGCACGGAGGCCACGGTGCCTTCCATGATCTTCAGCAGCGCCTGCTGCACGCCCTCGCCCGACACGTCGCGGGTGATTGACGGGTTGTCGGACTTGCGGGAGATCTTGTCGACTTCGTCGATATAGACGATGCCGCGCTGGGCCTTCTCGACATTGTAGTCGGCAGCCTGGAGCAGCTTGAGGATGATGTTCTCGACGTCCTCACCCACATAGCCGGCTTCGGTCAGCGTCGTCGCATCGGCCATGGTGAAGGGCACATCGATGATGCGGGCCAGGGTCTGGGCGAGCAGCGTCTTGCCCGAACCGGTGGGACCGATCAGCAGGATGTTGGACTTCGACAGCTCGACGTCCTGGTTCTTGCTGGCGTGGTGGAGGCGCTTGTAGTGGTTGTGGACCGCCACGGAGAGCACCTTCTTGGCGCGGGACTGGCCGATCACATAGTCGTCCAGAACCTTGCAGATCTCGGCCGGCGTCGGCACGCCATCGGCCGACTTGACCATCGAGGTCTTGTTCTCTTCGCGGATGATGTCCATGCAGAGCTCGACGCATTCATCGCAGATGAACACGGTCGGGCCGGCGATCAGCTTGCGAACCTCGTGCTGTGACTTGCCGCAGAACGAGCAGTACAGCGTGTTCTTCGAGGATTCGCCGTTCGTTGTCTCTTTGGACATCCTACACTCCTCGGGGGCCGGATTGCCCCCTTCTCAAGCGCTGCGCGGAAACCGTAGCGCTCGATGCATAAACAAAGTCTAAGCCGGATCGATCCTAAAGACCGATCCGGCGGCGTGCAATTGCGTGCGGATCACAGTCCACGGCGCATCGGCAATGTGCTTAACGCAGGGCACTCAGGCCTGAGTGTCCGGAACGACGCGCTTTTCGAACACGCTGTCGATCAGGCCGAAGGTCTTGGCCTCTTCCGGAGACAGGAACCGATCGCGCTCGAGAGCGGACTCGATTTCCTCGTAGGTGCGGCCGGTGTGCTTCTCATAGATCTGATTAAGCCGCCGCTTCAAACCCTCGACTTCCTTGGCATGAATCAGGATGTCGGTGACCTGACCCTGATAGCCGCCGGAGGGCTGGTGGACCATGATGCGGGAGTTCGGCAGCGAGGTGCGCATGCCCGGCTCGCCGGCTGCGAGCAGCAGCGAACCCATCGACGCCGCCTGCCCCATTACCATGGTGGCAACGGCCGGACGGATGAACTGCATGGTGTCGTAGATCGACAGGCCAGCCGTCACCACGCCACCGGGCGAGTTGATGTAGAGGGCGATTTCCTTCTTCGGGTTTTCCGATTCGAGGAACAAGAGCTGCGCCACGATCAGCGAAGCCATGTTGTCCTCGACGACGCCGGTGACGAAGATGATGCGTTCGCGCAAGAGGCGCGAGTAGATGTCGAAGGCGCGCTCGCCGCGGTTCGACTGCTCGACCACCATGGGGACGAGCGTGTTCATGTATAGATCGTGCGGATCCCGCATATGAGCCCCTTTGCCCTGCCCCGTCGCGTCTTGGGCGAGCTTTTCGGTTGAACACGTCCAGATGCCGTTGCCGTGTGCCGGATCGTGTCAGGATTGTTCGAATCGGCGCGACCGGCCGATTGCAGACGATGCCGCTTAAGCTGCGGTAAAGCGACAGATAGGCGGCAATAGGGCAGGCTTCAATAGCTGCCGGCCCGAAGCTGACGTCAGGGTGAACACCGGCTCAAGCAAAGCCGATCGCCACGCCCTTCTTCTTGAAATAGCTCTGCATCAGCTTGCGGCCCTGGCGGTTGGGCTGGGCAAGCTTGGCCGTCTCGAAGGTGGCTTCCTTCACGCCCTCGCGCGCCATCGCTGCCTTCAGCGCGGCGATATGCAGGTCGAGGTCTTCGTTGTCGTTGCGGATCGAGGCGTAGATGGTGTCGATGGCCTCGGCCACGGTCGGCTCGCTCATGCTGCTTCCTCGTGTGGTGCTGCCCCTCACTAGCGGATTTTGCGACAGGAGCAAGTGCGAGCGGGCGGAATGGCTTCCGCCCGCCGGCGCGGCTAGCCCGCCGCGAACTCCGGTCGCGCTTCACCGGTCTTGCTGTGCCGGTGGTCTTCCATCAGGGGGCGGATTTCGAGCCGGCCATAGGCGGAGATCGGATCGTCCTCGAACAGGCTGACCGCCTCCTCCATGTCCCGGGCCTCGATCAAGAGGAAGCCGCCGACGACCTCCTTGCCTTCGGCGAAGGGACCATCGACCAGGCCCATCTTCATGCGCTGGCGCCGATCGATGCTGGTGGCAGTTTCGGGGCCCTGCAGCGGCGAGGCGATCAGCAGGTGCCCATTCCGGCGCAGTTTGTGGTCGTGTTCGATGGTGGCGTCGTCAAGCCGGGTGAATTCCTCGGGCGTGACGCCATCGAAGGCGCCGGGGGCAAAGTGGACGAGACAAAGGAATTTCATGTTCGCTCTCCTTGGTTGAACACCCACCCGACGAGCCGGCGGCGGCGCACTCGACTAAATCTTTGACTTCCCTCTCGCAGGGCTGCAACCGTGCCGGCGACCACACAAGTGAATACCCATGGCCGCCATTCTCCAGATCAAGCCCATCACCGACGTTCCCGCCGACCGCCGCGCCAGCGCCGACCCTCGCGACCCGGAATTCTTCCAGAACCCCTACGCCTTTTATGACCGGCTGCACGCCAGCAACCCGGCGTTCTTCTGGGACGAATACGGCCACTGGTGCTTTGCCGGCTTCAAGGATGTCAGCGCCCTGCTGCGCGACAAGCGCTTCGGCCGCGATATCCTGCACGTGGCCCCGCGCGAGGAGATCGGCCTGCCGGCGCCGCAGCCGCACACCGCTGCCTTCGATCTCACCGAGAAACACTCGCTGCTCAACCTTGAGCCGCCAGCGCATACCCGGCTGCGCATGCTGGTCAACCGGGCCTTCGTCAGCCGCCATGTGGAGCAGCTCCGCCCGCGCATCCAGCGCCTCGCCAACGAGATCATTGACGGCTTCGAGGGCGAGGACAGCGTCGACCTGATCAAGGCCTTCGCCGCCCCGATTCCGGCCATCGTCATCGCCGAGATGATCGGGCTGCCGGCCGAGATGGCGCCACAACTGCTCAGTTGGTCCAACCGCATGGTGCAGATGTACATGTTCGGGGTGACCCGGGAGGTGGAGCTCGACGCCAACCAGGCCTCCTCCGACTTCATGGATTACCTCCGTACCGTGATCGCCGAGCGTCGCCGGCAGCCGCGCGAGGACCTGCTCACCCACATGCTGACCGCCGAGCCTGGCGGCGACCGCCTGAGCGACGACGAGGTGATGTCCACCGCCATCCTCCTGCTCAATGCCGGGCACGAGGCGACCGTGCACACCACCGGCAATGGCGTGAAGTCGATCCTCGAAAGCGGACTCGATCCGGCCTCGCTGTTCAGCTCGGAGAAGCAGACCGAGGCCACGGCCGAGGAATGCCTGCGCTTCGACGCGCCACTCCACATGTTCACGCGCTATGCGCTGATGGACCTCGAATATGAGGGCATTTCGCTGCGCAAGGGCGACGTGATCGGCCTGATGCTGGGCGCGGCCAACCGCGACCCGAAGCGGTTCGCCGATGCCAACCGGTTCGATCCGTTCCGCACCGACGGCGCCAATGTCAGCTTCGGGGCGGG
>JAEZFJ010000117.1 GCA_023437755.1 Pseudomonadota bacterium | reverse complement strand
CTCGCGCATGGCGAGGTCGAGCTCGGAATCGTTGAGCCGGATCTCGATCTGGATGTCCGGGTAGAGCATCAGGAATTCGTGGATGCGGCTCGACAGCCAGGTCGAGCCGATGCCCACCGTCGTAGTGACGATCAACTGCCCAGTCGGGACGTCTTGGCTCTCCGACATCAGCTCCTGCACGGCGTGCAGTTCGGCCTGCATGCGGTGCGCTGTGCGGAACAGCTGCTCGCCCACTTCCGTGAGGACGAGGCCGCGCGCGTGGCGGATGAACAGCTTGAGGCCGAGGTCTTCCTCGAGCGCGGAAATCTGCCGCGATACGGCAGACTGGCTCATGTTCAGCTTCTCGGCAGCTTGGGTGAAGCTCCCGGATTCCGCGGCAGTGTGGAAGATCCTGAGCTTGTCCCAGTCGAGCATGTCTACTCCGCGGCTTCCGCCAGATGCACCTCGGCGAGGAATCGTTCGGCCTCGAGCGCGGCCATGCAGCCCATGCCGGCCGCCGTCACCGCCTGGCGGTAGACGTCGTCGGTCACGTCGCCGGCCGCGTAGACGCCCGGGATATTGGTTTCGGTGGTGCCCGGCTTCACCTGCAGGTAGCCGCCCGGCTTCATGTCCAGCTTGCCCGAGAAGATCGAGGTCTGCGGCGAGTGGCCGATGGCGATGAAGATACCGTCGACCGGCAGCTGCTCGGTCTCGCCGGTGAGCGTGTTGCGCAGCACCGCGCCCGTTACCGAGGGCGGCATGTTCTGGCCGGTGATGTCGGCGAGCTCGGTGTTCCAGCGCACCTCGATCTTGGGGTGCTTGAACAGCCGGTCCTGCAGGATGCGCTCGGCGCGGAACTCGCTGCGGCGGTGCACGACCGTCACCTTGGAGGCGAAATTGGTGAGGAACAGCGCTTCCTCGACGGCGGTATTGCCGCCGCCCACCACCAGCACATGCTTCTCGCGATAGAAGAAGCCATCGCAGGTGGCGCAGGCACTTACACCGAAGCCCTGGAACTTCGATTCCGACGGCAGGCCCAGCCAGCGGGCTTGGGCACCGGTCGCGACAATGACGGCATCGGCCGTGTAGACCTTGCCGCTGTCGCCGGTGAGGCGGAACGGCCTGTGGTCGAAATCGACGTCCACGATCACGTCGTTGACCATCTTCGTGCCGACATGCTCGGCCTGCGCCTTCATCTGCTCCATAAGCCATGGGCCCTGGATGACGTCGGCGAAGCCGGGGTAGTTCTCGACATCGGTGGTGATGGTCAGCTGACCACCGGGCTGCAGGCCCTGGATCATCACCGGCTCCAGCATGGCGCGCGCCGCGTAGATGGCGGCCGTGTAGCCAGCAGGTCCGGACCCAATGATGATGACTTTCGCGTGCATCGCGACGCTCTCCGACAAAAGGCAGAAGCTCTCCCTCAAACGCTAGTTAAGGGGCGACCACGGCTTCTTTCAAGGTAAACCCGCCGGCGAATGGCCAGCGGGCTGTGGATCAAACGGAAATGTCACACCCAAACCGGACATTTGTCCAAAGTTTTGGCGTCAGACATACCGTATCCTGAGAATTTCGTAGCTGCGGGCCCCACCGGGAGCGGCGACCTCGAACGAATCGCCCACGGCCTTGCCGATCATGGCGCGGGCGATGGGCGAGGAGATGGAGATGCGGCCAGCCGACGCGTCGGCCTCCGGATCCCCCACGACCTGATAGGTCTTCTCTTCTTCGGTGTCCTCGTCGAGGAAGGTGACGGTGGCGCCGAACGTCACCGTGTCACTGGACAACTTGCTGACGTCGATGACGTCGGCGAGCGCAAGGATGGTCTCGAGTTCCTTGATGCGGCCTTCGTTCAGGCTCTGCTGTTCCTTGGCGGCCGAGTACTCGGCGTTCTCGGAAAGATCGCCATGAGCGCGCGCTTCGGCGATGGCGTCGATGATGCGACGGCGCTCGTTGCTGGTGCGATGCTCGAATTCCGCGGCAAGGGCCTTTTGGCCTTGTACCGTCATGGGGATCTTGTCCATTCGTCTGCCCTCCCAGGGCCGGCAAAATACATAGCATCTCCTCGCCAAACACGTTCGGCATCAGCGTCACGACAAGCTATCGGGGAGATGAGCGCAGGTTGCCCGCCCGACGGGTTCGGGTCAAGCGGGGACTGCGAGTAAGATGGGCCTGTCCACACGGCTATTCAAGTATTTGGCAGGGGTGCCGGACAGGCTGCTGCAAAAGGAAGGGGCGCGCTCCTCCAAGCGAGCGCGCCCCTTCCAAGCTGCGTGATGATATCAGGCGGAGGTCAGGTTGTCGGCGGCGGACTTGCCGGTCCGCTTGTCCTTGACGATCTCGTAGTTGATCTTCTGCCCTTCATCGAGACCATTGAGGCCCGAGCGCTGCACGGCCGAGATGTGGACGAACACGTCCGCCCCACCCTCGTCGGGCTGGATGAATCCGTAGCCCTTCTGACCGTTGAACCACTTGACGGTACCTGTTGCCATAATGCGCGTTCCCTCGTGCAAATCGCTGCTGGTGGCAGTCGAGGCCAGTCGGCCTCGAGCTAGAGTGTATCGAAATGTCGGAGATTGACGTCAGCAGGCGCGAATGGTGTTCGCATAATCAGATCGGTCGGCCGCAATATTCGATGCCGATCAGCCTAGCGTGAAACAAGCAATCGTTCAATACGGGTTAATGCAAGCAACTTCGTCACGAAAACATGTAATTTTCGCGGGAAGGAAACAAACATCGACAAGCACTTGCGCTCCGCCAGTAGGTCGGGGCGCAGCCCGGGCTGCGAAACCGCGGCGAGGGCGATGACGACCGGACGGGAAAATCGCCCGGCTGGTGGGCAGCATAGACGATTTTGCGGTCGTGCAAACGGGGTTGCGATGACGTGATGCAGTTGCCGCTAGTTTCCCCTTGCAAATGATCGGCCGCCGCGCAACATCGCGCGCCGCCGGGACCTGCCGGTAACCTCAGAGATCATCCCAGTTGAACAAGGCGTTCCAGTATTCGTCCGGCGATGGCATCGCTGACCGGCGGGCGGAGTATGCCCGCATGCTCGCCGAAAACGGTGAACCGGCTGCAGCGGCCGAACTCATGGCGCAGACGATGGACACGGTGCCGGAGTGGGCTGCCGGGTGGGAGTTGCTGGGGAGCTTCCACGAGAAGTCCGGCGACATCGCCCGGGCTATCGCGGCATGGCGGCGGCTGGAAGCTCTGGACGACCAAGGCGTGTTCGGGGCGGTGCTGAAGCTCGCAGCCCACGGGGCCGAACCGGCTTCGGGCGGTACCGCCATCAGCTATGTCGAGGCATTGTTCGACCAGTATGCACCGCAGTTCGAGACGGCCCTGGTGGAGCGGCTCGGCTACCGGGTTCCGGAACTGCTGGACGAGCTGGTGTCGCGCCGCATGGCCGAACTCGGCATCGAGCGGTTCAGCAAGGCCATCGACCTGGGCTGCGGCACCGGGCTGATGGGCGAGCGGCTGCGGGCGCGGGTCGACCAGCTCGAGGGCATCGATGTTTCTGCGGCGATGATTGCCGAGACGGCGCGCAAGGGCGTGTATGACCGGCTGGAGAAGGCCGAACTCGTGGCGGCGCTGAATACGCGGCGTGCCGATGCCGACCTGATCACCGCCGCCGATGTGCTGATCTATTGCGGACCGCTGGAGCCGGTGCTGTCGGCACTGGTGCCGGCACTGCAGCCGGGCGGGCTGGTAGCGTTTTCGCTCGAGGCGCATGACGGGGATGAGGCGGTGTTTCTGAGGCCATCGCTGCGCTATGCCCACGAGGCCACCGCAACGCGGGCGGTGCTGCTGGCGGCCGGGCTCGAAGTTCTGGATTTCGAGAGCGCGGTGCTGCGCTTTGACCGCGGCGCGCCGATCACCGGGCTCCTGGTGGTGGCACGGCGGCCCCCGATCACCGGACACGCTGCCAACGATCACGAGACCGGAGGCGATGTCGCGGCATAAGGCGCTGGTCAAAACGGCGCCGGGTTGCGACAAGCGGGCACGCTGACCGGACACCAGACATGACTGCCAACACCATCCGCTTCGACTTTCGCTCCGACACCGTCACCCGCCCCACCGAGGCCATGCGCGCGGCCATGGCTGCGGCCGAGGTTGGGGACGACGTGTTCGGCGATGATCCCACCGTGAACCTGCTGGAGCAGCGCCTGGCGGCGATGACCGGCAAGGAAGCGGCGATCTTCGTGCCGTCCGGTACGCAGTCGAACCTGCTCGCACTGATGAGCCATTGCGGCCGCGGCGACGAGTACATCGCCGGCCAGAACGCCCATTGCTACAAGTTCGAGGGTGGCGGCGCTGCGGTGCTCGGCTCGATCCAGCCGCAGCCGATCGAGCATCGTGCCGACGGGACGCTGGATCCTGCGGCGATCGAAGCGGCGATTAAGGCAGGGGACAACCATTTCGCGACGACGCGGGTGATCGCGCTCGAGAATACCTTTGGCGGGCGGGTGCTGCCGGTCGCCTGGATGGCGGAAGTGGCGGAGATCGCCCGTCGGCATGGGCTGGGCTTCCATCTGGACGGAGCGCGGGCGTTCAATGCCTGCGTCAAGCTCGGCATGGACATCGGGGAGTTCGTCTCGCCATTCGATACGGTGTCGATCTGCCTGTCCAAAGGGCTGGGGGCGCCAGTGGGGTCGGTGCTGGCCGGACGAGCCGACCTGATCGAGACGGCGCGGCGCAACCGCAAGATGCTGGGTGGCGGCATGCGGCAGGCAGGGATACTCGCGGCCGGGGGGCTCCATGCGCTGGAGCACAACGTCGCGCGGCTGGCGGAGGATCACCGGCGGGCGCAGGCGCTGGCAGAAGGTCTGGCGCTGCATGAAGGCCTGCGGGTGACGATGCCCGACACCAACATCCTCTGGGTCGACATGGATCGCGAGCTCGGCGAGCGGCTGACCCCCTATCTGGCCGAGCAAGGTGTAGGCATCACCGGGCGCTATGGCCAGCAACGCTGGGTGACGCATCTCGATGTGGATGATGCCGCGGTCGACGGTGCACTGGAGGCCGTGGACGCATTCTTCCGCAACAATTAGCGCCAACGGCAAGACTTTGTTGAGGCTCCGGCGCAAGCCACTGTTCAGCTCTGTGGGCTAGGGTCCGCCTGGGGAACCAGGAGGATCGCCATGAGCGGACGCCGCCAGATGAGCCTGCGGGTGCTCACCGACACGGCCGAGATAGACGCGATCGCCGGGGATTGGCGGGCGCTCGAAGCCGCGTGTTCGGACCAGCTCACCTATTTCCAGACGCATGACTGGTGCCGCAGCTGGATCGCGACCTTCTGCCAGGATGGCGGGCCGCGCCCGCATATTCGCACGGTCTGGCGGGACGAGCGGCTGGTGGCGGTCTGGCCGTTGATGATCGTGGATGGCGCCGGAATTCGCCGGCTGGAAACGCTGGGCGAGCCGCATACGCAATACTGCAACCTGCTGCTTGCCGAGGGCGAGCGGGCTGCCGAGGCGGTAGCCTTGCTGCTCGGGAGCGGCTTCGGAGACGGCTGTGACGTGGCGGTGCTGCGGCCTGTGCCGTCGACATCGCCGCTGGCGCCGAGCATGGCACACCTGCCGCCGATCCCTGGCTACAGCAATGAATCCTCGATGCTGGACCTGTCTCGCTTCGAGAGTTCAGCGGCTTACTGGGCAGGCCTGGGCAAGCTGCAGAAACGCAACCGCAATCGCCGGCGCAACCAGCTGGCGCGGCTGGGGGAGCTGAGCTTCACCGTGGTCTGGCCCGGTGATGCGGAGTTCGGCGAGCTGGTCGATACCGCGGTGGCGATGAAGCGGCGCTGGCTGCTCGAGACAAGCCGGCTCAGCGCGGGCTTCGCGATGACCGGATATGAAGACTTCCTGAACGGATTGAGCGGTGACCGCAAGGCGTTGAGCGGCGCATGTGTATCGGTGCTGCGCGCCGGTGAACGGATTGTGGCGGTGGAATTCGGCTTCATCCACCACCGGCACTACTATGCCTATATCGGCGGCTTCGACTGGGCGCTGAAGGAGCTCTCGCCGGGCAAGGTGCAAATGGAGATGACCGTCGGCTGGCTGATCGACAACGGGGTTCAGGCCTATGACCTCCTGCCGAACCCGGCCGAGTACAAGGCCAGCTGGAGCAATGAGAGCGTCGCCATGGCGGGCCACGCGCTGCCGCTGACCTGGAAGGGCCGCTTCTATGCCGGTTCCTGGTTGCCGACGCTGCGCCCGGCCCTGAAGCGGCTGTGGGCGCGCGTGCCGGTGATGGCGCAGGCGGCGCTCGGCTTCGGGCGTGGGGCGCTCTGCCTGCTGCTCTATGTCTGAGACACGCAAGGGCGCCGTGGCTGCGGCGCTGACGGTGGTGGTCCGCGCCGCGAGCGCTGTGCTGACCTTCGGGCTGCAGATCCTGCTGGCCCGGCTGATGCCACTCGAAGACTATGGCGGCTATGTCGCGGTGTGGACCTGGATGCTGGCGCTCGGCAGCTTCACCGCGCTGGGCTTTGCGGAATCGAGCATCCGCTTCCTGCCGCGATACCAGCTGCTCGGGCGTGGGGGTGCCATCCACGGCTATTGGCGGCTGGCACTGCGTGCGATCGGGGCCGCAGCGGTGCCGCTGGTGCTGGGGGCGGTGCTGCTCGCCTCGGTGCTTGGGTCGGGTACTGCCGCCGGGATGACGGTGCTGCTGATCGGGTTCGGGCTGCCACTGCTGGCGGCGGAGTATTTCTTTGAAGGGGTTGGGCGCAGTTTCGGCTGGTTCGGGCTGGCCACGGTGCCCGTCTATCTGGTGCGGCCGCTGCTGATCGGGGG
>JAEZFJ010000114.1 GCA_023437755.1 Pseudomonadota bacterium | reverse complement strand
GCTTGGCGACCCGTCGGCGGAAGTGCGCCTCGGTGGAAAACTCGGCGGCCAGAAAGGCGCGAACCACCTGGTGCATGATCTGTGGCCCGATGATCCAGGCGCCCATGCACAGCACGTTGACGTCGTCGTGCTCCACGCATTGGCGCGCCACATAGGTGTCATGCGCTACGGCGGCGCGGATGCCGTTGACCTTGTTGGCCGCGATGCAGGCGCCTGCCCCGGTGCCGCACACCAGGATGACCCGTTCTGCTTCACCGGTGCGGATCAGTTCCACGGCCGCCCGCGTCACATCAGGGAAGTCCACCGGCTCTTCTGAGGTCGCGCCGAGGCTGATCACCCGGTCGCAGTGGGCAGCGAGGATATCGTGCACATGGCGCTTCATGGGAAATCCGGCGTGGTCCGAAGCCAGTCCCAGCGCCCTGCGGCGCGGAATGACCAGCCCCCCACCCTTTTGTTCGGACTCGCTCGACACCAGGAGCTCCTGTTCCCCGATTGCTGAAGGTGTTCTTACCGTGGTATTACCACTAAGGCAAGCCCGGCTTGACAAGGCGGGCGAGCGGGATCATCGCTCCGGTGACGAGGGTAGGAATGGATGCAACGCTGACACGCGGGGGCGACGAGGCCGGTCCGCACTACGACAAGGTGTTCGGCTTCCTGCGCGAGCAGTTGCTGTCGGGCGCGCTCAAGGCCGGTGACCGGCTGCTGCCCGAGCGCGAGCTGGCGCTCCGGCTCGGCGTCAGCCGACCGGTCGTGCGCGAGGTGCTGCGCGCGCTGTCTGCGATCGGCGTCGTGGAGATACGACACGGCTTCGGCAGCGTCGTTCGCAAGCCCGACTTCGGCGAAATGGGAGACGTTTTTACTCTGATGCTGGCGCAGCAGCAGAATGCTGTGGAGGACATCCTCGAAGCGCGTATTGCCATCGAACGTCAGGCCATCCGACTCGCCTGCCAACGATCAACGGCGGCGGACATCGCCCTGCTCCGTGCCCGGCTCGCCGAGCTCAAGGCGACGCTGCACGACCATGTGGCCGGCGCCGAGGCCGACTTCGCCTTCCACGAGGCCATCATCGCCGCTGCACACGCCCCGATGCTGGAGAGCCTGCATGCGGCGATAGCCGCGCTTCTGCGCCGATCACACTACGAGCGCCGCGTCCGCATAACGGCCCTGCCTGAACTCGAGAACTACCTGGCTGACCATCACAGCCAACTGCTCACCGCCATTCTCGACCGCGACGAAACAGCAGCCGACGCCCTGTTGCTGTCGCACTTCGCAATCGGTGCAAGCTTCGAGCGCCGCGCCTCCCTTGGGTAGCTGCAACCCACCCACTCAAGGGCGGGAAGCTGCACATGAGAGACCGGAAACGCGCGCAGCCTGGCAGGCCGACGGGGCCGACGAGGATCGTTGCGGCCGTAATCGCTCACAGGTTGCGCACCAGCATCTCGGCCGATCCCAGCGCCAGCGTGAAACCGAGCGCGCCGTGCCCGACATTCAGCAGCAGGCGCTCGACACCGCTTTCTCCGATCATCGGCTGCCCAGTCGGGGTTGCCGGACGTAGTCCGGACCACAGGACCGGGTTGGACCAGTCAGCAGCGTCGGGGAAATCCGCGCGGGCATCGGCCAGCAGTTTGCCCACCCGCCGGGTGTCGATCGAGAGATCTTCGCCCACAAGATCGGCCGCGCCCGCTATGCGCAACGTCTCGCCCAAGCGGGCAAGCACCACCTTTCGCATGGCATCGGTGATGCTGACCGTCGGCGCCGCTGCTGGCGCCGCAACCGGAACTGAGAGGCTGTACCCTTTGATGGGGTATATCGGCAGATCGAGACCAGCAGTGCGCCCGAGCGCTCGCGACTGGACGCCGGCGGCCAGGACATAGAGCTCTGCTTCCATCGGCCCACGGCTGGTTTCGAGGCGGCGCAGCCCGCCCTTCTCCCGCACGAGCCTGGTGACGGTGGTGTCATAGAAGAAGGTGGCAGGCCTTTCGGCCCGGCTCAGCAGCCGCTCGAATTCCCGACAGAGCATGAGCGCGTCCCCGGCCTCGTCGCCCGGAGAGAACAGTCCGCCCACAATCCGATGGCCGATGGACGCGAGGGCGGGCTCGATGGCGAGGCATTCTTCCCGCCCAACCGCCCTTTTGTCGACGCCGCCCTGCGCCTGATATTCGGCATGCTGCCGCGCCGCCGCGAAACTCTTCTGGGTGCTGTAGACGACAAGCTTGCCGGTTCTGCTCCAGCAGAAATCGGCGGTTCTCAGTTCGTCGCTGTCATGCAGGATACGCTTGCTCAACTCGGCAATAGTGCCGAGCCGGTCGATGGTGGCGTGGGCCTGCCGCTGGTTGCAGGCAGCCATGAACTGCAGCAGCCAGCGGTATTGAAACAGGTCGGCGCCGGGCCGGAACTGAACCGGGGAATCCGGGTCGGTCAGCAGCTTCGGCAACTGCCCCCAGACGGAGGGGTCGGCCAGCGGCGCGACATAGGAATAGCTGAGCTGGGCACCATTGGCGAAGCTCGTTCCGGCACCGGCCGATGCAGCGCTGTCGATGACGGTGACCTCGTGGCCCGCCTGGGCCAGCCGCCATGCGCTGGCCAAGCCGACAACGCCGGCACCAATGACGATGGTCTTCATTCTGGTCGCTCGTTGAGCAAAATTTCGCGTGCCACCTTATGAGCGAGAAATTGCATTCTGCCAATCAGGCGCTTGCCCCTCACTGTAAAGCTTGCCTTAATGCCGCTTTCTCGGTTGCGGCTTCGGTCGCAGCTATGAAAGTCGGCCACTTCCGGACGACTGCAAGAAGACGGAAGCGATTTGAAATGAAACGCACGCTACTCACCCTGGCCACTGCAACGCTCCTCGCCGGCACGGGAGCTGCACAGGCACAGCAGCAATTCATCACCATCGGAACGGGCGGCGTCACCGGCGTCTACTATGCCGCGGGCGGCGCCATCTGCCGCCTCATGAACCAGACCCGCGACGAGCACGGCTTCCGCTGTTCGGTGGAATCCACCGCAGCCTCCGTCTACAATCTGAACGCCATCAAGCAGGGCGAGCTTGATTTCGGTGTCACCCAGTCGGACGTGATGTACTACGCCGTCGAGGGCGAGCAGGACTTCGCCGAGGCTGGTCCCTGGGGCGACATGCGCGCCGTGTTCTCGCTCCACCCCGAGCCGTTCACCCTCGTGGCCCGCCCCGATTCCGGCATCGAAGAGTTCGCCGATCTGGCCGGCAAGCGCGTCAACATCGGCGCACCGGGTTCGGGCACCCAGACTTCGATGGATATCATTCTCGAGGCCATGGGCATGTCCCGCTCCGACCTGAGCCTGGCTTCCGAGCTCCGCCCGGACGAGCACGGCCCTGCGCTGTGCGACAACCAGATCGACGCCTTCATCTATGGCGTGGGCCACCCATCGGCCAACATCGCCGATCCGACCACCACCTGCGAAGCGCAGCTGGTGCCGATCACCGGTGAAGCGATCGACAAGCTGATCGAAGAGAACCCCTACTATGCCGAGGCCACCATCCCCGGCGGCACCTACTCTAACAACGAAGAAGACGTCGCAACCTTCGGCGTGCTTGCGGCTCTCGCGGCCTCGACCAGCACTCCGGACGACGCAGTCTACGCGCTGGTAAGCTCGGTGTTCGAGAACTTCGACACCTTCAAGAGCCTGCACCCGGCCCTGGCCAACCTCAGCGAAGAGAACATGGTCGTCGACGGCCTGTCGGCTCCGCTGCACCCCGGTGCCGAGCGCTACTACCGCGAACGCGGCTGGATCGAGTAGAATCTCGGACGGCGGGCTCCGGGGCGCCGCCGTCCCGGCGGGCGCGAGGTGGTGATTTGCAAAGACGAT